>JAPUKZ010000175.1 GCA_027295405.1 Gammaproteobacteria bacterium | reverse complement strand
ACCACTTTTTTGGGCAGCTTGAAGCGGGACAGTTTTTCCTCGCAGCAGGCGATGACATCTGCTTCGCCCAGTTCATCGCCCGCACGGACCACGACCGCACACGCAATCTCGCCCCACTTCTCGTCCGGCAGGCCAATCACGGCCACCTCGCTCACGCCCGGATGCCCCTGGATCACGTTCTCGATTTCTGCGGGATAGATGTTCTCGCCGCCGGAAATGATCATATCCTTGATGCGGTCCTTGATAAACACAAAACCCTCGTCATCGATCTCGGCGATATCCCCGGTTTTGAACCAGCCGTCGTCGAAGGCTTCAGCCGTGGCATCGGGGCGGTTCCAGTATTCCTTCAGCATGTGCGGCCCTTTCATTAATACCTCGCCGATACCAACACTCTGCTTCTCGCCGTTCTCATCGAGCACGCACAGTTCGGTAAACAGCATGGGCTTGCCGCAGGAACCGATCTTCCTCACTCCATCTTCGTTCATCAGCACGGTGCCGCTGGCGCAGGACTCTGTCAGCGCGTATCCCTGCGAAACCTCCATGTTCTTTTCGTTGTACAACTCGATCAGTGTGCGCGGCATCGGCGCTGCACCGGTAATAAAGTAGCGAAAATCCGGAGCGTTGAATGTCTCGAATCCTGGTGTTTGTCGCATGAAGTTGAGCACCGCCGGTACCGACCCGGCGATAGTGACCCGCTCCTCTTCTATCAGCGGCCACACACTTACGGGGTCAAATTTTGACATTGAGATAATGGCGGCGCCGCGCAGTGTGCAGAAGATCACACAGCCCAGGGCCGCCACATGAAACATGGGCAGGGGTAGCAGCAGGCGATCCTGGTAACGTACATCGAGCGTGGCCGTTCCGTTCAGTGCCGACCACATGACCGAGTTGTGCGTATGCACAACGCCCTTGGGGGCGCCGGTGGTTCCCGAGGTATACATGATGAACATATTGTCCTCGTCGCCGCTATCAATGTGAGGCTCTTCATGTGATGCCACGGCAAGCATGGCAGCCAGTGTGGAGCCCGCATCGGAATCGGAATCACCTTCCACCGTAATCCAGCGCTTTACATCGAGGGGATGCTCCGCGGCTTCCCTGAGCTGGGCCACAACCTCATTAAAGTCCTCGTGGCTGACCAGTACCGTGGAACCGCTGTCCGACAGAATGAAGGACAGTTCACTGGGTGCCAGGCGTGTGTTCAGGGGTACCGCCACTGCCCCGATTTTCGCGGCGGCGTAGAACAGGCCGAGGAATTCCTGGCTGTTGTGCAACAACAGCGCCAGCCGATCGCCCCTGCGCAGCCCCAGCCCTTGCAGCACACTCACACACTGGTTGGTATAGTCATTGAGCCCGGCAAAGGTTGTGCGCAATCCGGCCTCGGGATCGACAAAGGCCTCCTGTTGCGGAGACACCTCGGCCCGTTTTTTCAGCATTAATCCTATATTGGTCGTCATATCTGCATACCTCTGTACACACTATAGCCTGCCCCGCAGATTGCGTGTCGGCATTATGGCCGCCTGGATCGAGGAGCCGCGGGTGGTGGATGTTCAGTTGCGTTACAATTTCTGACGCAGCTCCCGACAGTTTCAATAACCCTCAGTACGCCCTGCTCCGGATTGTCGATATTCGCGTACCGTTCTATTTTGTGGCCGATGCGTACTATGCCAATCAAAAAATCATCAACGGCCTGCTTGAGCAAGACCATCATCTGGTGACCCGGGTGAGATCCTATTCCACAGTTGATGCGCGATCATATTGTTGTCCGTGCAGGTCCGCGATCCTGCATAAGTGAGCGTGCGTACCCCAGGATACTGGGGTCCGCTTTGCGCTATGCTTATTCGATGCGCATCGTAATCTGTCTGCTACTCATTATTGCCCTTGAGGCCCACGCTGACGCCCGCCAGATTTTCTCCCCGGATTCTCCCACCTGGATGGCGGCTGTGGGCAAGCTGGAGGTACCGGGACAAAAGTGGGAGAACGGCGACACCTCGAATTACGATGAGCATTGCACCGCTACCCTGATCGGCAGCGGCTTCGATCGCGACAGCCACTATATTTTAAGCGCCTGGCACTGCCTGGAATACTACCGCGACCTGTCCAAACCTATTCTGTTCAGCCTGCCACGAGCGGGTATCACCCGGGAGGCATTCATTGTCGCCAGCGGTGGCGGCATGAGCGCCGACTGGGCCCTGCTCAGGCTGCGTCGACCCGTTTCACTACAACAGGCGCAACCGCTCCCGGCCTATGGCGCCGCCAAGAGCGATGCGCAGGCAACCCTGACCATGGCCGGATACTCTGCCGACGAGAACCTGGGACAAGCGGGTGCGGTGTTGACCTACGATGCCCAGTGCCAGCAGCTGGCTACAACTGCCAACCTGGTCACCACCGACTGCACGGCATTCAAAGGCGCATCGGGTGGACCGGTAGTCGTACGGACTGGAAATTCTGTGCAAATACTGGGTGTCATATCTGCTGGAGACAGCCGCAGTCGCAGCCTGTACGTGCCCACCCGCTTGTTCGTATCAACCCTGCGTCTGTATCTGCCGCCACCCAGTTAATCCGCGGCTTATTGCGGCTCCTCTTCCTCGGCGTGCAACACCGTGCCAACAGGAGCGGGTGCCGCCTGTAAGGTGGACTGGGTTTTGTATTCCGACGGCAGGGCCGGGATAGTCAATACCCGCCAGATACTGATAATCGCCATCAGCAGCAACACCCCGGCCAGCAGCAGGAAAAAGCTGCCCAGGCCCAGGGTTTGCATTAAAAAGGCTACCGTCAGCGGCCCGGTAACGGAACTGAGGCCACTGACCATAACGATGGTACCACTGGCCGGGATGATCTCGGCGGGCCGCAGGTGATCGTTGGTCAGGGCCACCACCAGCGAATACAGGGAGAGCGTGAAGCCACCAAACAGGAATGCCAGCAAATAGAGTTCCCAGGAAGCGCTGCTATGGCGACTGGCCATCGCTGCCGCGCCGGCGGCCAGAATACAAGCCGCACCCATCACCCAGCGGCGGTCGATCAAATCGGAAACCCGGCCCAACGGCCACTGTATCACCATGCCTCCCGCCATCATGGCCGCCATGAAATTGGCCACTTCACTTACACTCATGCCGAGTTTGAACGCATAGACGGCACCCATGCCGAAGATAACACTGGAGCACCACTGCGCCAGCACGATGCCCATGACCCCCATTGGCGCCCGCCGCCACAGGTGGGCTATCGTCACCCGCTGGAACTCTTCCCGGGGCGGGGTTGGCAGCACCGTCATCAGGATCGGCATGGCGGCCAGGCTGACCATGACCGAGATCAGGATAAACAGATCGAAGTCCGCGGGATCAGCCAGCTTGAGCATAAACTGGCCCGCGCAAATGCCGGACAACAGGATAATCGTGTACAGGGACAGGATCTGACCGCGGTTCTCGTTGGTGGCGGCCTGGTTCAACCAGCTCTCGGACACCACATAAATGGCGGAAAAGGCAAAACCGGTGAGCAAACGCATGGCCGCCCAGGTCCAGGGATCCACAAAACTGGCGTGAACCAGGATGGTGACGGAAGCCAGCGCCGAGAGCGCACCAAAAGTACGAATATGCCCGACTGTCTGAATCAGCCGCGGTGCGTACAGCGAACCCGCCAGGAATCCGGCGTAGTAGCAGGACATCAACAGCCCGATCAGAGTGTCGTCAAAACCCTCCAGTTCCGCACGCACACCCAACAGGCTGCCCTGGACGCCAACCGTCAGGCCAATGAGGGACAGGCCAAAAAACAATGGCCACATGGTAATAAGCGTTCGGATTGCCATAGTGCACTAGCGGCGAGTTCGGGTTTGGGCTCAGGCCAGAAATTGCTCGATTTCGGGCGCTAGTATACTGGCACGCGTGAGCAAAAACAGATGCCCGCAGTCCACAACCCGCAATTTTGCCCGGGGAATTTTGGCCGTCAGCATCCGCGCATTGATCAGGGGAACAATGGGGTCATCGTCCCCCGCCAGCACCAGTGTGCGCTGCTGCAGGGTATGCAACCACGGCAGGCTGCTCCAGCCCAGCAGGGACAGGACCTGGTAGAAATAACCCTTGATGCTGGGCGGCTTCATATGCCGGAAGTGCTCCCGGACCTGCAGCTTGTCGGTGCGCAACGAACCCCCGTATATATCGCCGGCGATGGCCTCCATATAGCTGGGGATCAGGTAGCGTAGCGGATTGGACATCCGCAACAGCACGCGCGGCCGGGCTGGCACCATCAACTGGCCGGCACTGGTGGCAGCCAGTACCAAACCCTTGCAGATATCCGGGTATTGTCGGGCAAACTCCTGCGCCAACATACCGCCCCAGGATATGCCCAGCACATTAACCTGCGAAAAACCCAGGCTACGCAGCACCTCCACCGCGAGACGGGCATGCCGCCGCGGACGCCAGGGGTACCCGGGGGCATCCGATTCACCGGTACCCGGCACATCGTAAATGATGACGGTGGTATTGCGAACCTCGTCAACGAAGGGCTGCAGTAACTCCATACTGGCGCCAACGCCGTTGAAGCACAGCAGCGGCAAACCGGGTTTGCCGCTGTTGAACACGCGCACCCGGATTCGCAAGCCACTCAATTGCAGATAGTGGGTCTGGTCTTCCGGCGCCGTGGCCATATTTCTCCTTATTGGGAAACCCCAAAAACATAAGTGCCTGGTGCAGCTTCCATGGCTTCAAACGCGCCCCTCTTGCCCAGGGTCTTGCGCGCGATGACCTTTTTCCCGGAACGCTGCTGCAACCAACCGGCCCAGTCATCCCACCAGGTTCCCGCATGCTGCTGGGCACCTTCCAGCCACTCTTCGTGAGATGCCGGCAAGGCATCGTTACTGAAGTAATTGGCCTTGGGATTCCCCGGCGGATTGACCATAGCCTGTATGTGGCCACTGTTGCTCAAAATGAACCGGATGTCACCCCCCATTATCTGGGTACTGCGATAGCAGGCATGCCAGGGTGTGATGTGATCAGTAACACCGCCAAGCATATACTTGTCGTAGTCCAGGGCAGACAGGTCAATGGGCTGGTCCAGCACCGTCAGGTCACCCGGGGTTGCCAGTGGGTTAGTCAGGATCTGGTCCAGGAAGTCACTGTGCAATTGGGCCGGCAGGTTGGTGGTGTCGTTGTTCCAGTAAAGGATATCAAACGCTGGCGGCTTGTTACCCATCAGGTAGTTGTTGACCACATAGTTCCAGATCAAATCATTCGGGCGCATCCAATTGAACACCCGCGACAACTCGGCACCATCGAGGATTCCCTTTTTCTGGGAGCTGCGACGGGCGTTCTCAATACTGCGGGGATTGGCAAAGACCGTGATGTCGGAATCATCGCGGTCCTGGCTCAATACACACACCATCAGGGTCAGGGCATTGATGGCATCGTTACCGACGGCATTGAGATAGCCCGCCAGAATTGACGCGGTAATGCCACCGGAGCAGGCGCCCATCAGATTGAGTTTGGGCTGGCCGGTAATCGCTTGCACCGCCTCCACAGCTTCCGTGAGAGCGTTAAGGTACTCGTCCAGCCCCCAGTGCCGCTGTTCAGAGGTGGGGTTGCGCCAGCTGACAGTAAACAGCTGCAAGCCCTGCTCAACGATAAACTTGAACATGCTCTTTTCCGGGGTCAGGTCGAACACATAGAACTTGTTGATCTGCGGCGGGACGACCAGCATCGGAATTTTCTGAACCCGGGCTGTCTTGGGCTGGTACTGGATCAGTTCCAGCACTTCGTTGCGAAACACCACCGCGCCTTCGGTCGTGGCCAGGTTGTCACCGACCTTGAACTGGGATTTATCCACTTGCGAGGGCATTTTGTTGTTGTGTCGGATATCGTCAAGGGCGTGGCGAATGCCCTGCACCAGGCTACCACCGCGGGTGGCGCGGGCTTTCTTCAGCGCCGCCGGATTGGTCAACAGGTAATTAGTGGGCGCAACACCGTCGGTCAACAAATCGACTACAAATCGCGCCTTGCGCTCTTCACTGGCACCCAGGTCCAGGTCTGTCACCCATTCGTCAAAGGATTCATCCAGGGCCAGGTAAACCTGCAGCAGGCGCTTGTACAGTCCATTCTCCTGCCAGGTGTCGTCGTTGAAACGACGATCTTTCCTCCCCACCTGGTAGCTGCTCTTGCCCGCCAGCACATCCACCATTTTGCTGGCAAAACCGGCACTGTGCTTGGCCGCCAGCAGGGGCTGTTTGAGCGCCTGCACGGTGGTCGACTTGAGCGCATCGACCAGATCATCCTGACGGACGCCCACCAGCGGACTCAATCCGGTAACGCCCCCGGCGGCTTCATTGATCATCTGCTCGGACTTCCTGTTCCGCGCGCTGCGCTGTGCTGAATTTTGGCTGTTGCTCGACATAGTTCACCTGCCACTGGTTGCTGTTGTGATAAAGCCCGAATTATCCGCTGTCTAAAAAATCGACAGAAGGTTATCATCGGTCATTAAACGATCTTTTGCGGACAAGCCATGGCCCCACGGCACGCCAGTCCCAGCGGTGGTTTCGACGTCTACCGGGGCATATACCTGAAGCGGATACCCACCTATTCCTTTCCGCTGATGCTAAGCATAGCGGAAGAACTGGGCATTGGCCGCGACACCATTCTCGACAACACCAGCCTGAGCCTCGCGAAACTGGAACAGGACGGCACCCTGATTTCCTTTCTGCAGGCGCTCAAATTCCTGCGCCGCCTGCTCAAGCTATCACCGCGGCCGGATATCGGCCTGCTGATCGGCTCCCGTTACCAGATCAGCACCTACGGGATGTTGGGCTACGCCATGATGAGTTGCCCGACCTGGCTGGACGCTCTGCAACTGGCGGGTAACTACCACCGCGCCGCCAGTAGCCTGGTTCACATTGAAGTCAGCCCCAGTGCCAGCCCCGAAACGCTGGCCCTGCTGGCCAAACCCTTCTACCCGGATCTGCGCGACATCGAGCCCTTCACGGTGGAAAAAGTCTTTGCCAGCCTGGTTGCAGTCAGCCGACCCCTGCTGCCACGACCCGCCTTACCGCGCTCGGTCAGCTTTGCTTATCCGCAACCGGCCTATGCCGCAGAATATGAAACCACCTTCGGCTGCCCGGTACAGTTTGACGCGCCTGAGAACCGCTTCGAGTGGGACCTGGAGCTCTTGTCGCAACCCCTGCTGCTGGCCAACAAGGTCAGCGCCGAGATGGGACGCAAGCTGTGTCAGGACTTCATGTCACAGCATCAGGTGGAGAATTCCTGGAGCCGCAAGGTCTCGGATATTCTGATGGGCGCCCCCGGACGGTTGCCGGATATGGAGCAGGTAGCATCGCAGTTGCACCTGAGCAGTCGCACTTTGCGTCGCAACCTGCGCCTCGAGAACATCACGTTCCAGACGCTCAGCGATACGCTACGACACGATATGTCGAAACGCTATCTGCAAAACTCGCGATTGAATCTGGATGAAATCGCTCATTTGGTGGGCTTCACTGAAACCACCAACTTTCGCCGTGCCTTCAGGCGCTGGGAGGGACAGCCCCCGGCTAAATACCGTCGCCGGATGCAGGCCCAAGTTCTTTCATAAGAGCTTCAGTCATAGAAGCTTCGGCAATTTGCGGTTCCGGCGGCGGCGCACCGATATGAGCCTGGTTACGCGCGGCGGCTAACTCCACCTGCTTTTGGCGTTCGGCAAAACGCGCTTTCTGGTCGGCACTGAGTGTGTCGTAACACCCGGGACAACACACGCCGCGCTGGTAGTGGGGTGACAACTTGTCTGTTTCGGTGATGGGATGACGGCAGCCGTGGCACTGGTCGTACCGGCCTTTTTCCAGCTGGTGATTGACCGATACCCGATTGTCGAAGACAAAGCACTCACCCTCCCAGGTACTCCCTTCAGCGGGCACCTGTTCCAGATATTTGAGAATGCCGCCCTGCAGGTGATAGACCTCCTCGAAACCTTCCTGCAGCATGAATGCGGAAGCTTTTTCACAACGAATGCCACCGGTACAAAACAGGGCCACTTTGCGGTTCTTTTGCGGGTCATAGTGTTTGCGCACGTAAGCGGGAAATTCCCGAAAATTGGTGGTGTGGGGGTCCACCGCACCGCGGAAGGTGCCAATACCCACCTCATAATCGTTGCGCGTATCGATCAATATCACCTCGGGGTCGCTGATTAGCTCGTTCCAGTCTTTCGGTATTACATAAGTACCCACCCGTTGGTTGGGGTCCACACCCGACACCCCCATGGTGACAATCTCCTTCTTCAATTTCACCTTCATGCGGTAGAAGGGCAAATGATCGTCGTAGGATGCCTGGTGTTCCAGATCAGCCATGCGGGGATCCGCTTTCAAGTAATCCAGAACCCGGTCGATACCGGCCCGATCGCCGGCGATGGTACCGTTGATACCCTCCCGGGCCAGCAGTAAGGTGCCCCGAACGCCCGCCGCCAGGCACTGGTCCAGCAGGGGTTCACGAATTTCATGAAAATCTTCCAGCGTGACAAACTTGTACAACGCCGCGACAACGACTGCGGACATATTCAGGATTCGCTTTTGCTGCCACCCAGGCAGGGAGGCGAAAGGGGGGCCTCAGCGTGGCGCTCGGTCCACTCGCCGAGGGTATAGGTGTGCAGGGCCAGGGCATGTACCGGACCGGCCAACTCTTGCGCCAGCAAACCGTATACAGCCTGGTGCCGGGCGACTTTGCGCTGGTCCTCAAAGTCGCCTGCCACGATCACTACTTTGAAATGGGTTTCGGAGTTCGCCGGCACATTGTGCTGATCACTTTCATTGATCACCTCCAGGTGGTCAGGGCTCAGCGCTGCCGCCAGCTTGGATTCAATGGTTTGCTGTACATTCATGGCCGCGCATTATACCCCAAAATTATCCACAAAAACCCAAGGGGGCCAGGCCCCTTGGGGTTTTTGTGGAGAGCCTGCCCCGCTTCACCGGGTATAACTTTTGAGGGAAGGGGCTTGGGCATGCGAGGATTGTGTTCTACAGTGGGGGCATACCGATAAGAGAAGGAACTTGTTCTATGAAAGCAGTAGTCGTCGACGCACTAAACGAATTTTCCGTACAGGAAGTCAGCCTGGATCCACCGAAGGCCGGTGAGGTGATGGTGGACATCAAGGCCACTGGTGTATGCCGCTCCGATCTATCTATTATCAATGGCAAGATTCCGCTGGAGTTACCCGCGGTAATCGGCCATGAAGGCGCGGGTATAATCAAAGAGGTGGGCACCGGGGTCGAACACCTGCAAGTGGGGGACCACGTGGTGCTGTCTTTCATCCCCAACTGCGGCCATTGCTTCTACTGCGAACGCGGTCAGGCCAATCTCTGTTCTTCCAAAGACCAGGCCTATGGTTTCATGCTGGATGGTACCACCCGGGTCAAACGCGGCAACGAGGACCTCAGGGTTATGACCCAGTTGGGTTGCATGGCAGAACGCTGCATTGCCCCCGCCATCAGCTGCATCAAAATCGACGAGGAAATACCGCTGGCCTCCGCGGCCCTGGTGGGTTGCGGGGTAATGACCGGCGTGGGTGCGGTGATGAACACGGCACAGGTTGAGGCCGGTTCCACGGTGGCGGTATTTGGTTGCGGCGGTATTGGCCTGTCCATTGTCCAGGGCGCTCGCATTGCCGGCGCCCGCCAGGTGATTGCCATCGACACCCTGGACACAAAACTGGAGATGGCGCAAAAATTCGGCGCGACGCATACGGTAAAGGGTGAGCAGGCGCAGCAATTTATCCTTGAGCTGACCGAGCAGCGCGGTGCCGACTACTGTTTTGAAGCGGTGGGCATCGGGGCACTGATGCAGGCCGCGGAAGCGGCAACCCGCCCGGGGGGGACCTGCACCGTGGTGGGGGTGGGCGGCCTGGAAGACCAGTTTGTACTCAACCCGTTCACGCTGCCGATATTCGGTAAGAGTATTCTCGGCTCCATGTACGGCGGCTGTAACCCCAAGCGCGACTTTCCGCGCCTGCTGGATTTTTACCGCGAGGGCAAGCTGGACCTGGACGGCATGATCACCAATACCTACAGCATCGACCAGGCTCCGCAAGCCTTCGCCGACCTGGAGGCCGGCGTCAACGCGCGCGGGGTTATCCTCTACGACTAAGGGCTGATGAACAGCGGCTAAGTAAACAGTTCGCCCTTTTCTGCCTTTTCGAGCAACAGCGCTGGCGGAGTGAAGTCTTCACCATAGCGCTCGGCCAGTTCCACGGCGCGCTCGGCGAAGGCTTTAACCCCGTAGGCGTTGATGGCCTGGAACACACCACCGGTTTGGGCCGGAAAGCCGATACCCATGATGGAACCGATATTGCCATCACCGACACTGTCAATCACACCTTCCTGCATGGCGCGAACCGCTTCCAAACTCTGGCAGAAGGTCAGGCGATCCTTGATATCCTGATAGGGCAGCTCGGTATAGCCAGCGGCGGCAAAGGCATCGCGCAAGCCCGGCCAGAGGAACTTCTTGCCGGTCTCTGGATACTCGTAATAACCACCGCCGTGTACTTTGCCCTTGCGCCCGAAGTCGTTGACCATACGCTCCAGCACACGGGAGGCTGCGTTGTCTTCCCAGACACCTCCCTGCTCTTCCACGTCGGCGCGGGCCTGCAGGCCGTTCTTGTAGGCGGTTTCCTGGCTGATTTCATCAATGGCGGACAAGGGGCCCACCGGGGAGCCATTAAATTTCGCCGCACTCTCGATCAGCACCGGGTCGACACTCTCCTCCAACATGTTGTGACCCTGGGCGATGGTTTTGCCGATCACCCTGCTGGTAAAGAAGCCGGGGCCATCGTTCACCACGATCGGGGTCTTGCCCAACTGCTGGGCCAGGTCAAAGGCCTTGGCCAGGGTGGCATCGCTGGTTTGTTCGCCGGCAATAATTTCCACCAGGGGCATTTTTTCCGCCGGTGAGAAGAAATGCATGCCGACGAAGTTGGGGCGACGCACGGAGGCCTCGGCCAGTTCGGTAATAGGCAGGGCCGAGGTATTGGAGGCAAACACCGCCTCCTCGCCCAACACCGCTTCAGACTCCCGGGTGACTGTCGCTTTGACACCGCGGTTCTCGAATACGGCCTCGATTACCAGGTCACAGCCGCGCAAGTCCTCGTAGTCAGCGGTCGGATGGATACGTGACAGTATCTCCTCGGCCTGGTCCTCGTCGATGCGCTTGTTGGACTCACACACTTGTGCAGAGTAGGCCTTGCCCCGCTCCGCCGCTTCCAGCGAAATATCCTTGAGCACGACTTCAATGCCGTTTTTGGCTGCCACAAAGGCGATACCGGCACCCATTTGCCCGGCGCCGAGCAGACCCAACTTGCTCACCGCGGTCTTCTCATAGCCGTCGGGACGCGAAGCACCCTTGTTCAACGCATTCATCTGCACAAAGAAAGCGGTCATCATGTTACGGGCGGTCTGGTCCAGCAACAGGCTGAGGAAATAACGCGCCTCAATTTTCGCCGCCGTATCGAAGTCCACCCGGGCCACATCAACCACCGCCGCAAAAATGGCTTTTTGCGCGGGCATCAAGCCCCTGGTCTGGGTCATGACGTTGGCGGGGCCAAAGAACATCAGGCCCTGAATCGCCTGGTCATCCTTGTCGCTGGGGGAGCCCCCGGGAATTTTGAAACCGTCCTGATCCCAGGGCTGGCGCGCCTGGGGATTGGCCACGATCCAGGCCCTGGCCGCCGCGTGCATCTCTTCCTCAGTGTCGAACAGTTGGTGCAGTAAGCCCTTCTCAAGCGCCGCCTCGGCCTTCAGGCGCTTGCCCGTGGAGATCAGGCCAATCGCTTCCTGCATACCGACATAGCGCACCAGTCGCACCACCCCGTCGGCACCCGGCATCAGCCCAATCTGGGCCTCCGGCAAACCTACCGCAACATTCTTCAGGGCCAGTCGGTGGTGGCAGGCCAGGGCAATTTCAAAACCGCCACCCAGGGCGGCGCCGTTGATCCCACAGACCACCGGCACACCCAGCGTTTCCAGGCGCCGCAACAGCGCTTTGGTCTGCATGATGCCGGCAAACATTTCCTCTTTCTTTTCCACGCCGGCGTCAAGATCCAGCTCCAGCATGGCGGTAATGTCGCCACCGGCAAAAAACTGTCCGGGCTTGCCGCTGCGCACATAGACGCCGGTAATCCGGTCCTTCATGCTTTCGAGTTCGGCAACCGCCTGCGACATGGCCTGTTCGTACTCCAGGCCCATGACGTTTACATCCTTGCCCTGCTGGTCAAAGATCAGCTCAACGATACCATCGGAATCGGTTTCTAAACGTATATATTCCATTGCTCTGACCTACCTCACACTCGTTCAATTATGCTGGCAATACCGATTCCGCCGCCCGCACACAGGGTTACCAGGCCGCGCTTGAGATTGCGACGCTCCAGTTCGTCCAGCAGGGAGCCGACGATCATCGCACCGGTGGCACCGATGGGGTGACCCATGGCGATGGCACCGCCATTAACGTTGATCTTGTCGTCGGGAATATCCAGTTGCTGCTGGAAGCGCAGCACCACCGCGGCAAAGGCCTCGTTCAGTTCAAACAGGTCGATGTCGTCCACTGTCAAGCCCGCTTTCTGCAGGGCTTTTTGCGTGGCTGGAACCGGGCCCGCCAACATGATGGTCGGTTCGGTGCCGGTGAGGGCGCAGCTGACGATGCGTGCCCGGGGAGTCAGCCCCAGGTCCTGGCCGACCTGCTCGTTTCCGACCATGACCAGCCCGGCACCGTCGACAATACCCGAGGAGTTACCCGGCGTGTGTATACAGCTGACGTTTTCGATCTGTGGGTACTTGAATTTGAGCACGTCACCGTGGCCAAAATCGTTGAACATCTGAAACGAAGGATTCAGTGCGGCCAGTGCCGCCAGGGTGGTATCACCACGGATCAGTTCATCGTGATCGAGAATGGTGACGCCATTCATATCAGTGACCGGCACCAGCGACGTGAAATACCCGTTATCGCGGGCGTTCGCCGCACGCTGCTGGGATTGTAACGCGTAGCGATCCACATCCTCGCGGCTGAAGCCGTCCAGCTGCGCCAACAGGTCAGCCCCCAGGCCCTGGGAAATAAAGTGGCTGTTCATGGACACCCAGGGATCACCCATGGCCGCGCCGCTGGCACCAATACCCACACGCGACATGGACTCCACCCCGCCGGCACAGACCAGATCCTCGAAACCTGAAGCAACCTTGGCAGCGGCCAGGTTCACAGCGTCCAGGCCACCGGCACAAAAACGATGCAGCTGTGCACCCACGGTTACGTCGTCCCAACTGGAGTAGATCAGCGCGGCTTTGGCAATATCCTGGCCCTGCTCATCCACCGGCTCACCGGTGGCAATGATCACATCCTCCACCCGACTGGTGTCCAGGTCATGACGATCTTTCATGGCCTCCAGCAGCCTGGTCAACAAATCTATCGGTTTAACTTCATACAGGGCGCCACCCGCCTTGCCCTTACCACGGGGGGTACGGATTGCATCGTATATCAGTGCTTCAGTCGCCATAAAAAGTCCTACGCAGCTCTCTTGATTACAGCTGCGAAAGGGTACGCGAGGCCCGCGTGGGCTCAATGGCAAATAGGGTCAAGGCAGTGACAAATCTGCCCGATAATTCCCCGGTGTCTGGCCGGTCCACCTCTTGAAAGAGCGGTGAAACGCACTGGGATCGGTGAATCCCATCTGTTTCGCGACCTGGTTGATCGACAGTTCCGAACGCGCCAGATAGTCCATGGCGGCCTCGCATCGACAGCGGTCTTTGAGCTGCTGGAAGGTGGTACCCTCACGCTTGAGTCGGCGTCGCAGGGTGGGCGCAGACAGGTTCAGCGCGGTGCTGATGGTTTCGAAGCTGGGAAAGCCCTGGCTGAAATCGTGGCCGATCATGGTCCGAACCTGGGCTACCAGAGAGTGCTCATGATTCTCCTTGGTCATGACCAGCAGTTGATAGGGTGCGGTACGCAGAAATTCCTGCAGTGACTGCTCGGTATGTACCAATGGGTAGCGCAGGCAGGCACTGTCGAAATACATCAGGTTACTGGACTGTTTAAAGTACAACGGGCAGTCGAACAGTGCCTCGTACTTGCCGAGATTGGCGGGAGGATCGCCGACAAAATCCACCCGCTGCAACTGTATGGGGCGCCCCGTCAACCAGCCGAAAAAGCGATGCCAGACAGACAAGCCGTAGGCATCGCTGGCGTCTACCCGCTGCGCTCCCCGCCTGTCGATGTCCCGATAGCCGACCCGCGCAGTTTGTTCGGTGAAATTGGCGTAAAGCTGACCGCCCCCGGCAAAAAAGGTGCGATAGAACTCGGCGGCACGTTTGATAGCCCCGCCCAGGTTTTCGCAATTGATAATGCAATAGCACATCATGCGGAAGGCGCCGGGCGATACCATCTGCTCGGGCTGCAAGCCGAAGGTTTCATCCTGCAACACACGCAGAGTCTGTTGGTAGAGTCGGGTGTATTGCATGGCCGTGATCTCGGGCCGCCAGTCGGGAGAACTGCTGTCCAGGGGATCAAAATCCAGCCCGGCACTGGTGATTGCGTTACTGAAATCATAACCGCGCTCGGCTGCCATACGCATCAGCGAGGCCGCAAACCGGGTTGGCAGGAGATCAGGGCTCATGTGGCGAGATACTAGCAGATCAGGCAGGCATTGTTGCGGCGGTAGTGCCGGCATATACTGGCACCATGGAGCAGCTGTACGACATCTATTTTGCAGGCCAACTGGTCGAGGATTTCGACGAGGTGACTGTCCGCGAAAATCTGGTCAAATTGTTCAAGACAAATGATGTGGCCCTGCAAAAACTGTTCTCCGGCAAGCCCCAGCCAATCAAGCGCGGCGTGGACAAGGCCGGTGCAATAAAATACAAGGCAGCCATGGCCAAAGCCGGTGCAGTTGCCGTGGTAAAAGCGCATCCCCGGGCGGAGCCCAAAGCCGAACCAAAAATAGCCGAGCCAGCCCTGGCCTTCGAAGACGACGACCTGCCCTCCAGTGCCGATATCAAGCCAGCCGCCGAGCCCGATCAGGGCGGCAGCCTGGCAGACCGGATCGCCACACTGGCGGGCGAACCCGATAAGCCCGCCGCAGGGACGCCTGCCGCGGGAGCGCCCACCGCCACTGACATGACTCTGGCGCCCGCGGGTACCGCAGTTCTGAACGAGGATGAGCGCGAGGTAGCCGAGGTACCGGATATTGACACCAGTGCCATTCAGTTGGCGTCGGACGGTACCGAGCCGGAACCGATAGAGAGCGACACACCCCCAGCGCCGGATACCAGCCACCTCAGCATGGGTGAGGTAGGCGAGGACATCCCCCACCTGGAATCAGATGAACCGGAGTTGGACCCCAATATCAGTCACCTCAGCATGAGTGAAGTGGGTGAAGATATTCCCCACCTGGAAATCGAGCAAGAACTGCTGGATCCCGACACCAGCGGCATGTCGCTGGCACCGGAAGGCAGCGACGTACTGGAGCAGCGGTACAAGCACCACGATCAGGCACAAGCACCCAGCACAGATCACCTGGCCCTGGAAGAACCGTCTCCCTGACGCTTTTGCAATCAGCCCAGAGACGCTCTTTTGCAATCAGCCCAGAGACGCTGAGGCAATCAGCCCAGACTTACTTCAACCCTCAGGCCGGGGTGATTATCCAGCAGCCGAATTGATCCCCGGTGCATCTTCACCACCGCCTGCACCAGACTCAGCCCCAGGCCACTTCCGGACTGTACCCCGCGACTGGACTCCAACCGGAAAAAGCGCCGGAACACATTTTCCCGATCAGCCACGGGTATACCGGGGCCATCATCCGCCACGGTCAGAATGACCTTGTCCCGTTCCGATCCGGTGACGGCTACACTGATAGCTCCCCCATTTGAGGTGTACTTGACGGCGTTGTCCAACAAATTCGCCGCCATCTGGAATAACAAGTCCCGATCCCCATCAAAACCCAGCGGCTCGCAATGCACATGCACCTCTACCTGTTTCTCCTGGGCCAGCGGTTCATACAACTCCACTACATCCTGCACCAGAGCACCGAGATTGACCGGGGCAAATACCGAAATCCGGTTCCCCGCTTCCAGCTGCGCAATACGCAGCAGGGCATTGAAGGTGGTCAGGATTTCATCGCACTCCGCGATCAACTGTTGCACCCGCCCCTCTTCCTCGCCCTGTAGCTCCCGTTCCAGCAGGCTGAGGTTATTCCGCATTCGGGTCAGTGGCGTGCGTAAGTCGTGGGCGATATTATCGGAGAGGGTGCGCACACCCTGCATAAGAGACTGGGTCTGATCCAGCATGTCGTTGAAGTTCTCGATCAGCTCTCGTACATTGCCCGCAGCATCACCCAGGGGTATGCGCTGGGACAAATCACCGCGGACGATGTCGCTGATTCCCTCGTTGACGCGTTCGACCCGGCGCAGGGTAAAGGCCGCGGAAAAATACCCGCCGACAACACCCAGCGCCAGGGTTGCCAACATGGTCCGGAACAGGATTTTCATCACCAGCCGGTTGGACTCGAGAATATCGTTATAGCGCAGTGCCGCCAGCAAATGGTAACCGTTGCTGAGCACCTGTGGTCGGGCCAGCAACTCCAGCGCCGGCACCTTACCCACCAGATCGGTGGCATCCAGGCCAAAGGAGACCCAACCATCGCCAAATTCCCGGTATCCCGGCCAGGACTCCAGCGTTCCGGTAACCTTGTTGAATTCGGCATCGGTAAGCAGGTAGTGAAACTTGCCGGCGCCTTGCTGCTGATCGGCAATGTACTGCTCTACCCCGGCAACACCCTGGCCCTCGTAGATCAGGGTCAGGGTTTCCAACTCCCCGACGATGGAATCCTGTAGATCTTCAAAGTAGTTGTAGGCGAATATCCCGTAAATAAACACCATCAACAGGAAAACCGCGAAACTCAAACTCACCACATAGAGCAGCATATAGCGAAAGGTGAAACTGGTGAGGACCTTGCCCAGGTTCATGCCATCACTCTATAGCAGGCCCGAGCATATAACCGGAGCCGCGTACTGTCGTCAGCAGCGTCACCTCAAAATCCTTATCGATTTTCTGCCGCAGGCGACTGATATGCACATCGATAACATTGGTCTGTGGATCGAAGTGATAGCCCCATACCTTCTCCAACAACATATCCCGCGTCACCAGCTGTCCGGCGTGACGCATCAGGTATTCCAGCAACTTGTATTCCCGCGGTTGCACCGTCACTTTCTTTCCGGCGCGGGTGACTTCCTGGCTCAGCAGGTCCATGTGCAGGTCGGCTACATCCAGTGTGATCTGGGTAGTGGATTCATGTGAACGGCGGCGCAACAGTACCTCGACCCGAGCTTGAAGTTCAGCAAAGGAAAAAGGCTTGGCCAGGTAGTCATCCGCCCCTGCCCGCAGTCCCCTGACGCGATCATCCACTTCGCCGAGCGCACTTAGAATCAGTATCGGGGTAAAATCCTGCGCCTCACGCAGGCGTTGTACCAGCGACAAGCCATCCATTTCCGGCAGCATGCGATCGACGATGAGAATGTCGAACTCCCCCTGGCGGGCCAGCTCGTGGCCACTATCACCATCCGCCGCCCATTCCACCGTATAGCCCGCGGCTTCCAGGCCATCCTGGATGTATCGGGCTACGCTGTCGTCATCCTCAATCAGCAGAATATTCATGGCGGGCAATGTAGCACGGACTGATGGTAGAATCCCGCCGACCCATTCAGCTTCCATCACGCCACGCCCATGTCCGAGTTCCCCAGCCCCGCCCTGCCACGCCGCCTGGCAGCACTGATTTATGACACCTGCCTGGTTCTGCCACTGGTGATGTTCGGTACCGCGGTCGCTATGGGCGTGCACATGGGCATAGACGGCGAATCCAGCACCCGGGTTGACGCACAAGTGCTGGACGCCAATCTGGTGCAAGTATTGACCCTGCTCACAACCGCCGCTTTTTACTGCGGATTCTGGTTACTGAAGGGGCAAACCCTGGGGATGCAGGCCTGGCGCATCCGCTTGCGCAGCTTCCGGGGCGAGAGCGTGACGCCGCGCCAGGCGGTGCTGCGTTGCCTTGGCGCCGTGGTCTCATTACTGCCTGCAGGTGCTGGTTACTGGTGGTGCCTCTTTGACCGCAACAATCGCTATTGGCACGACTACTTATCGGGTACGGAGCTGGAGTTATTACCCAAGCGCCGGGATTGAGGCTCGCAGTACTGACTCGTTTCAGCATACACTTAACCGAGGGAGCCTCTTAACAATAAACGCTGGAGTACTCATGGAAATTTTCGCCCGAAAAATCACCGATGCCGACAAGCAGACCACCGGCTGTGCAGTTGCCCCGGTTTTTGCCCGCAAGACGCTCTCGAGGGCCGCACGCAATTTGGACAAGGCCAACGGTGGGCTGATCAGCAACGCCCTTAAGAATGGTGAAATGGCGGGCGACATCGGCGAAATCCTGATGCTACATATCCACGGCGACAAGCCGGTGCGCCGCATCCTGTTGGTGGGTTGTGGCAAGCCGGCGAAGCTGGACGCCAACGCCGGGCGCAAAATCGTCGCAGCGATGCTGCGCGGAATCAAGGGTTGCAAGACCCGCGATGCCAGTGTGCACCTGGAGGAACTTCACAGCGATAAACTTGATCTGCCTGAATTGTGTGAGTTTCTAGGTCGTTCAGCGGCAATGGCCACCTACACCTACCGGGAAACCGTGAGTAAACCCAAGCGGGCATTGGCGGTGGCCAGAATCTCGGTTAACTGCGGTGAGGTACTGTCCGCCCGCAAGGTCAGCAGCGCGCTCAAGCGCGGGCAACAACTGGGTGATGGCATCAACGTGGCAAGAAACCTGGGCAACCTGCCCGGCAATATCTGCACCCCGGGGTACCTGGCCAGTGAAGCCAGGAAATTGGCCAAGGCACACAGCAAACTGACGACCCGCATCCTCGAAGAAAAGCAGATGCGCGAGCTGGGAATGGGTTCATTGTTGTCGGTAAGCGCCGGCAGCAGCCAACCCGCAAAATTTATCCAGATGCAGTACAAGGGCGGCAAAGCCAACCAGAAACCCTATGTGCTGGTCGGCAAGGGTATTACCTTTGACAGCGGCGGCATCAGTCTCAAGCCCGGTGCCAAAATGGATGAGATGAAATACGACATGTGCGGCGCCGCCAGCGTGTTTGGCACCCTGCATGCCATCCTGGCGATGAAACTGCCGATTAACGTTGTGGCACTGGTGGCGGCCTCGGAAAACCTGCCCAGCGGCACCGCAACCAAACCCGGCGACGTGGTCAAGAGCCTGTCGGGACAAACCATAGAAGTACTGAACACCGATGCGGAGGGGCGTCTGGTACTGTGTGACGCACTCACCTACGCGGAACGCTTCAAACCCGCGGCAGTCATCGATATTGCCACACTGACCGGCGCCTGTGTGGTGGCGCTGGGCGCACACGCCACCGGACTGTACAGCAATAACGACAAGCTGGCCGAGCAACTGACCCGTGCCGGCGAATCAATGTATGACCGCGCCTGGCGGATGCCGCTGTGGGATGAATACCAGAAGCAAATTGATACCCCCTTCGCCGACATCGCCAATGTGGGCGGACCGGGAGCGGGCAGCATCACCGCCGCCTGCTTCCTGGCCCGGTTTACCAAAAAATATCACTGGGCGCACCTGGATATCGCCGGTAGCGCCTGGACCAGTGCCCCCAAGGCCGCCACCGGTCGCCCGGTAGCATTGTTGACTCGCTACCTGATGGACCGGGCGGGAGTTTGAATTCCGGTGCGGCTGAGGGAAGCTGACCGTTGACCGAGGTCGATTTTTATATCCTCGACGCAGAGGCACCCGCCGAACGCAAGCACTTCGCCTGCCGACTGGCGGACAAGGCTTTTCAGCAGGGTCACAATGTTTATATCCACACCGGCGACGAAGCCAGCGCCCGTGAAATGGACGAACTGCTGTGGAGTTTCCGACCACAGAGTTTCCTGCCCCACAGTGTGCTCGGCGGCGAGCACGATGAGCACGTGGCCATCGGCTGGCAGATGGACCCGGCCCACCACAACGATGTCATGATCAACCTGAGCCTGTCAGTGCCGGAGTTTGTCGGCCGCTTCAGGCGCGTCACCGAGGTGGTAGTGACAACGCCGGACATTCGCGACCCGCTGCGAAAATCCTGGAAGTACTACCAGGACCGGGGCTACCCGCTTAACAAACATGACATCTAAGCTCGTCCAGCGGAGTTCAGCCACCGCCCAGCGGGTGACAGGAATCAACCGCTCATACAGGGTATAATCCCGCGCTTTTTCAGGAACACCCAATAGCCAACACCATGGACAAGACTTACCAGCCCGCCAATATCGAAGCCCGTTGGTACCAGGAGTGGGAGCAGCAGGGATACTTCGCCCCCAGTGGCGAGGGCGAGCCCTACTCCATCATGATTCCACCGCCCAATGTGACCGGTAGCCTGCACATGGGCCACGGCTTCCAGGAAGCTCTTATGGATGCCCTGATCCGCTATCACCGCATGAAGGGCTACAATACCCTGTGGCAAGTAGGCACGGACCACGCCGGTATCGCCACCCAGATGGTGGTCGAAAGACAAATAGAGGCGGCCGGCAGCAGCCGTAAGGAACTGGGGCGCGACAAGTTCATAGAAAAGGTCTGGGAATGGAAAGTGGAGTCCGGCGGCACTATCACCCGGCAACTGCGCCGCCTGGGCTCCTCACTGGACTGGTCACGGGAACGTTTCACCATGGATCCGGGCCTGTCCGTCGCGGTGCAGGAAGTCTTCATCCAGCTGTATCGCGAGGGTTTGATCTACCGCGGTCAGCGCCTGGTCAACTGGGACCCGGCCCTGCACACAGCGATCTCTGATCTGGAGGTACTATCCGAGGAGGAACAGGGTTTCCTCTGGCACTTCAAATACCCGCTCAGTAGCGGCGACGGCGAGCTGGTGGTAGCCACTACCCGCCCGGAAACCATGCTCGGTGATACGGCAGTCGCCGTGCACCCGGATGACGAACGCTATTCACATTTGCTGGGGCAGACGATCGACCTGCCCCTGGCCGGGCGCCAGATTCCCATCATCGCGGATGCATATGTGGATCGTGACTTCGGTACCGGCTGCGTGAAAATCACCCCCGCCCACGATTTCAATGACTACGAGATGGGCCAGCGCCACCAGTTGGCAATGATCAATATTTTCACTGAAGACGCCAAACTCAACGATCAGGTGCCAGAGCCCTATCGCGGTCTGGATCGTTTTGCAGCGCGCGAAAAAGTCGTCGCTGACCTGGACGCGCTGGGCTTTCTGGAAAAGATTGAGGCACACACCCTGAAGGTACCGCGGGGAGATCGCTCCGGGGTGGTGATCGAACCCTACCTCACCAATCAATGGTACGTGGATGCCAAAACCCTGGCTGCACCCGCGATGTCTGCGGTGGAAGCTGGCGCCATCGAATTTGTGCCCAAACAATGGGAGAACACCTACTTTGCCTGGATGCGCGATATTCAGGACTGGTGTATCTCGCGACAACTGTGGTGGGGCCACCGCATTCCCGCCTGGTACGACGACAGCGGTAACATTTACGTAGGCGACGACGAAGCCGCCGTGCGGGCCGAACATTCCCTGGGTGAGAACGTTTCCCTGCGCCAGGATGAGGACGTGCTCGACACCTGGTTCTCCTCGGCCCTGTGGACCTTTTCCACCCTGGGCTGGCCAGAGGAAACCGAGGACCTGAAAACCTTCCATCCCAGCTCGGTGCTGGTCACCGGCTTCGATATTATCTTCTTCTGGGTCGCCCGCATGATCATGATGACCCTGCACTTGCGCAAGGAAGTACCTTTCCACACGGTGTACGTACACGGGCTGGTGCGCGACAGCCACGGCCAGAAAATGTCGAAATCCAAGGGCAATGTGATAGATCCGATCGATCTGATTGATGGTATAGAACTGGAACCCCTGGTCGCCAAACGCACCACCGGCCTGATGCAAGCGGGGCTGGCGGCGAAAATTGAAAAACAGACACGCAAGGAATTCGCCGACGGCATCGCCGCCTACGGCACCGATGCCTTGCGTTTTACCTATTATTCGCTGGCCACCACCGGGCGCGACATCAGGTTTGATATAGGGCGAATAGCAGGCTTCCGCAACTTCTGTAACAAGATCTGGAACGCCGCCCGCTATGTGCTGATGAACTGTGAGGGTGAAGACTGCGGCGGTGAGGGTGGCGACAACTTCACACTAAGCCTCGCGGATCGCTGGATTATCTCGCGCCTGCAGGAAACCGAACGCGAAGTTGAAAAGGCCATTGCCAGCTACCGCTTCGACCTGGCCTCCCAGGCCATCTACGAATTCGTCTGGAACGAGTACTGCGACTGGTACCTGGAACTGTCCAAACCGGTGTTGTGGGATGACAGCGCCGATCCCGCCGCCAAGACAGGCACCCGCCGCACCCTGATCCGGGTGCTGGAAACCATCCTCAGGTTGGCACACCCGCTGATGCCTTTTATTACCGAAGAAATTTGGCAGCGAGTGGCACCACTGGCGGGCAAAGAGGGCGCAACTATCATGCTGCAGAGCTATCCGGAGTGCGACGAGAAAAGGATAGACAGTGTCGCAAACGCAGATATAGAATGGCTGAAAGGTGTCATTGTAGGCGTGCGCAACATCCGCGGGGAAATGAACATAGCCCCCGGCAAAGAGCTGAATGTACTCCTGCGCAATGGCGATAATAAAGATAAGAAAAGGCTGGAAGAGAACGAGCAATACCTGAAAAAACTGGCCAAGCTGTCAGAAATCCGATTCCTGTCACCCGCTGAAGAAGCGCCGGTAGCCTCCGCCGCTCTGGTCGGTGAACTTGAGATTCTGGTTCCCATGGCGGGGCTGATCGATAAGGACGCGGAACGGGCCAGACTGGCCAAAGAGGTCGACAAGTTGGAGAAGGACCTGGGACGGGTTCAGGCCAAGCTGAATAACAGCTCCTTTGTCGACAAGGCTCCCGCCGAGGTAGTGGCGAAAGAACGCGAGAAAATGGCGCGCCTGGAACAGGCACTGGAAAAACTGGAACAACAGCGAAAGCAACTCCAGCAGATGTAGCAGATGTAAAAGCCTGGACAATGCGCCCCACGGTATGACTAAAAGCAATCAAAAGCGAATAGAAGCGAACAGAATAATAGAGTTTTCAAGGCAGCCCAGGCGAGCCGGGGAAAAATAAAAGCAGATGTATAGGCAACACTCCGAGGAAATAAGGGATGAGTGATCGCGTAACTGGCACTGTAAAGTGGTTCAACAATGCCAAGGGGTTTGGCTTCATCACCCGGGGAGAAGAAGGTGGCGATGATGTTTTCGTCCACTTTCGCTCCATTCAGGGTGATGGGTATCGCACCCTGAACGAAGGACAGGAAGTCGAGTTCAAGGTGGTGGAAGGCCCCAAGGGTCTACAGGCCGAAGACGTCTCCAAAGTGTAGCTTGGGACTGGATCTCTGATCCAGACCCCCAGTCCACACAGGGATAGCAACCGCTAGCAGATAGTGTAGCGCCCGCTGCACAGCCGAGCGCCGATCCCGAACCGCGGTACCAGCAAAATAGGGTGTCGGGATCCTTTTTGTTTCCACTGCCCGCCCACTCCGTTGTATAGTGGCTCCCGCGCTAACTGACGAACCCATCTACAAAACCATCTACGAGAGCCTCAATGAACCTTTTTACCAAACTGGTCATTAGCCTGATCACCGCAGGCATTGCCGCCGCCGCCATTACCCAGTTAAGCCTCAGTACCACCTTGCACATCTGGCTCGCCATTGCCGCGGCGACCGTTGGCACCACATTCCTGTCCTTGTTGAAGTTGTCACGACCCGCTGCCGGCACTACCGACAACCGCGCCTCGCAAAACAAGGCCTCGCAGAACCAGCGTGCTCCACGCAAAGGAAGCGGCACACGTGAAGAGGGCAAGGTGAAATGGTTCAATGTCAGCAAAGGCTTTGGATTTATCGTGCGTGAAAACGGCGAGGAGATATTTGTGCACTTCCGCTCTATTCGCGGTCAAGACAAGGAACGCCGCTCACTGAAGGAAGGCCAGCGCGTGTCCTTTGAGTTGGCAAACAGTGACAAGGGCCCACAAGCAGAGGATGTCGAACCCCTGTAACTCATGCTGTCGCTAATAGTGCGGTGGTTTCTCGTCCGCAAACTCACTCCCCGGCAGTTGCTGCTGCAGTTCGGAATACTGTTGCTTCAGCAAGTTCCACTGACGCTTTAACAAATTCAGGTCCTGCTGCTGTGCTGCCAGTGCCGTGTTGAGTCCGGCGATGGTATCTTCCTGAAAAGCGAGTTGGGTTTGCAGTTCAATCAGTTGCCCCTGCAGGTGTTCCAGTTCACTGTCTGTGGGCATGTGTGACCTCCTTCGGTTCGCTCTCGGGATGCAACAACACCCGCACCAGACTATTATACGTGCGGTGCTTCAACTTCCGTTACAGGAAACTAGGTGGCAAAACAAACCAGGACTTCATCGCGCCTCGTCTATTCAACCGACAGCGGCAAGCTCTGCCCCCAGTGCCATCGCCCCCTGCAGGCTTGTGTCTGCGGCAGGGACCGCCCCGCTGCCAGTGGCGACGGTGTGATCAGGAT
This sequence comes from Gammaproteobacteria bacterium, assembly GCA_027295405.1. GTDB lineage: Bacteria > Pseudomonadota > Gammaproteobacteria > Pseudomonadales > Halieaceae > JAPUKZ01. The sequence goes on along the minus strand of JAPUKZ010000175.1, from coordinate 5,485 downwards.
ACAGCGTGAAACCAAGGGTCGTGGCGGCAAGGCAGTTACTGTAATCAGCGGTATTCCGCTGATGGAAAGCGCTCTCAAGGAGCTGGCCAAACAGCTGAAAAAGCGCTGCGGTGTGGGCGGCAGTGTCAAGGGCGATCGCATTGAAATCCAGGGGGATCAGCGCTCGATTCTGCAGGCTGAACTGGAAAAACGCGGCTACACGGTCAAGCTCACCGGCGGTTAGTGTACTGTAATGTACATTTAATACGTTACAGTACACTCACAACAGGTATTTTCGGCTAGTTACGTAATATTTCCACAAATTAGATAATAAACACTCTGCAACTTGTTATTATTATTGGATTTATGGATCTTCTGTGATACAACATACCCATAACAAGGAAAAATCGGTAAAGCGCGGCCTGACAGCGCAAACCGGTGGCAGTAAAGCAAGACCAACGATAACGACAATGTGAAACGTATGGGCTTTGATACCCTAGTGAGGTAGTCGGCTATGTATGTTACTGCGGACCATCTGAAGGAACAGGTGATTCAACCGACCCTGAAGTACCTGGGCGCGTGGACCCCCGAAATAGAACAATTTTTGCTGTCGACGGCGATTGACGCACCGGATCTGGGTCTATTCTCCTCCCGCAACGCGGGACTGGGGATTTACCACATCACCTCGCGGCAACACCGCGATATCTGGGATAACTACCTGGCCTTCAATCCGGATCTGGCTTCCCGCATACGCGGGCTCGCCAGCCAGCGGGCTTTTCTGAATAACCCGGACAGTGAGTTGCAGACCAACCTGAGCTATTGTACTGCGATCGCCTGGTTGCTCTATCAGCGCGCCAATCCTGGGGCGGCGGCAAAACTCGCCAAACGGGAAGCCAGCCTCTCCGCCTGAGCTTGACCTGCGGGTTGCAAGGACAGGGAATCCGGCACAAACCGGAGATCTTCCGGTCGATCAATATCCCGAAGCTCCGCTAACAAGCTGCAGGACCAGGCCAACTCCTCCACCCGCTGCAAAGTATCTTCCAACACCGAGTCTGTTCCCCACTCGATACCCATGAACAAGTGCCGGGCAAAGCGCTTCAAGCCCAACAGTACGTATCCGCCGTCCCAGGCTGGACCCAGCACTACATCCGTCGTATCCAGCGCCCGGTCTGCGGCGTGCAGATAAGCCGCATCGATTGCCGGCGCATCGCTGCCAACCACAATCACGCGCTCGCTGTGCGATAAACCCGCCTGCACCGCGTGTGCCAGCTTCTTCCCAAGATCACCACGACACTGTTGTCGCTGCGAGAAGTTGCCCACCTCACGGCAACTCTGCAATAGTGGTTGCTGCTGCTCCCCGCTCAACCACAATTGCACCTCACCCAGCCCTGCGCCACACAAGGTTGCACAGGTATGTACCACCATGCTGGTGTGCAGGTCCGCCGCTTGCTGTGTCGTCAGGGGGGGCACCAGGCGGGTCTTGACGGACCCTGGCACGGCAGATTTGGCGAACTGAATCAGCAGGGTCGAATCAGCCATAGTAGGTTTTTACCAGCCGCCGGGGGCTGACTCCCAACCAATAGGCCAGGCGCAAACGCCACATGGTGAGGACGGTACTGAAGATGCCGCGCTCTTCCCAGCGTCGACTGGACGTGGTGACCACGGCGGTGGCAATGCGCGGCGATGTGTGGCGGCGCAGGCGTCGGCACAGTTCCACATCCTCCATCAGTGGAATATCGGCGTAGCCCGCCATGGCCAAAAAATCCGTGCGGCGCACAAACAGCAACTGATCGCCGGTGGCAATCCGGGTCAGACGGGAACGCAGGTTCATCATGGTTTCCACAAGTCGCAGTGGCCAGGCATGGCCACTGAGGCGCACCCGAAAAAATCCCCACAGGGGTTTATTTACCAGCAACTGCTGTAAGCCGGTGAGAGTGATGTCAGGCCGGGTATCGCTGTGTAGAAAAAACAGGGTGGTGCCCTGCGCATGTTCAGCGCCGGTGTTCATTTGCAGGGCACGCCCCGGTGCTGTAACCAGCACCCTGTCACAGTAATCACGGGCGAGTTCGGCACTGGCATCCTGACTACCACCGTCCACCACAATAATCTCCGCGGCCGGTCGCCAGGACTGAAGCTGCTTAAGCAGAGGCACTATGGCGGCCGCCTCATTCAGCACCGGGATGATGACGCTGAGCAGCGGGCGGGTGTAGTGCAGCGTGGTCATTGGCACATCCAGAGGCCGCCTTGGGCGCACCAATGGCTACGCTGCACTACACTAACCATCCAGGGCGCCACCGCAACTGCTGCCCTGCCCCGCGGTACAGCCATAGCAATGTTCAGCGGTGACAATAGCCGCAGTATCCAGTGCCGTGTCTTGCAGCAAGTCAGCAATGTGCACCCGGCGGTTGCTGGCAATCACCGGCAGTTCCAGCATCTGGTTGAAATCGCAGTCGTACACAAAACCCTGCCAATCGACACTGATCAAACTGCGGCACATCACCGTATCCAAATTTTCAGCGCTGAAATTATCCCGCAACAGGGTCATATAGCTGTGGTACTCGCCGCTGGCCAGCAACACGGCCCCGAAGCGGTTGATGGGCATATTGGTGATGGTAAACAACTGGTTGAACACAATGTCGTAGCGCTCACCCAGTTCCCGCTTGTAGTCCGCCTCAAGACCCGCCTGCGGCGGCGGCAGCACCGCCTCCACCGGATTGTACACCAGGTTGAGTTGCAGCGCGGGGTCTCTGCCATAGCCCAGCCGATTCAGCAGGAGAATGGCGCGAATGCTGTCTTTATACACCCCCTTGCCCCGTTGCTGCTCCACATTTTCTTCCAGGTAACAGGGCAGGGATGCGGTGATGGTCACTCCCTGCCGCATCAGGAATTCCGCCAGATCTTCCTGGTCGGGCTCAAACAGGATGGTAAGATTGCTGCGGTCGATCACCTCCACCCCCCGCTCCCGGGCAGCACACACCAGCTCGCGAAAATGTGGATTGAGTTCCGGCGCACCCCCGGTCAGATCCAGCGCCTGGGGCTGCAACTTGTCCAGTAGCGCAATCAGTTGCTGGACGATATCTGCACCCATTTCTTCGGTGCGGGTGGGACCGGCATTGACGTGGCAGTGCACGCAGCTCAGGTTGCAGCGGTAGCCCAGGTTCACCTGCAAGGTGGTAATCGATTGCCGTTGCAGGGGTGGAAAATCGCTCTCTGCTACATTTATCAATAGTGGCCGGGTGTCTAACATGGATTCAGGTGTCTCCGAGTGGCGAGGTACACTAGTAGCGCGCTTGCACTTCCAGCTCTTTGAACAAGGGCGTGTCTTGTTGGCGCAAGCCGTTGTACACCACGTTGTAGGCCAACACGCCCTGCACGTATTCGCGGGTTTCCTTGATGGGAATTGACTCCACCCACTGTTCAACACTAACGCCCTTGGCGGCCTTGTTGCGCCAGCGTTTTACCCGGTAGGGGCCCGCGTTGTATGCTGCCAGCGTCAATACCCGGTTACCCGCGTAGCTATCCAGTAGTTGCCGGTAGTAGGCGCCACCCAGGGTGATATTCGCCTCGACATCATACAGGTTCCTGGTCAGCCCAGCATCACCCAGCCCTTTTGCCACCGAGCGCGCGGTGCGCGGCATCAACTGCATCAGGCCCCGCGCGCCCACTCCCGAATGCGCGGTGGGCATAAAGGCACTCTCGCGGCGGGCGATAGATAACAGTTCCGTGTCCGGCACACTGTAGATCTGCGCGTAGCGACTGAATACATCCTGGTAGGGGGACGGGAATCGTAACTCCAGCCGATCCCAGGCGCCCGCATCATTCGCCGCATCAATGGCAAACCGGTACCAGCCCTGCTGGATGGCATGGTGAGACAATGCTTCCTTGTACGCGTCCTCCTGGCCTTGCAGCAGATAACGCCATTCAGACTGGGCCAGTTGCGGCTTATCGTGGTACAGCAACTCGGCGGCACGCAGCACTCCGGGCTGTTGCGCTACGCCACTCACCGCTTGACTCAGTACCAACGGACGATGATTCAGCGAGGGGGCTTGCCCGAGTCGCTCGGCGGAGAGAAATCCGTAGTAATCCCGCTCCCGGGCCAGTGCCTGCCACTGGGCATTTGCGGCTGTTAGCTCTCCCTCTACGGCGAGAATATGCGCGCGCCAGTAGCGCCATACGTTGGCCTGTTTGCGCTCCTCACTCAAGCCTGGCAGTAACTTTACCAGGACCGGCCAGTCGGCTTGTTTGATCGCCCAGCGAACTCGGCTTTCCAGTAACTGATCGTCGCCACGGCCCACCAGGTAGTCATCCAGCCAGGCCGTATGCGCCTTTTCCTGACGCAGAATACTGTATCGGGCAATACCATCAGCGATCCTGTGGCGCTGGGATGCGGTGAAGGGGTAGCGCGACTGGTAACGCTTCCACAAACGCAGGGCATGGGCCACATCAACCCGCGCCAGGCGCGGCATGCCATGGGCGACAATATCTACCGCATAGGGGCTGTCAGGCGGCAATAGGGAAGACTGATTCAAACTGGCCGGATGCCGGTACATGGTCAGCATCAGCTCGCCCCAGGTTTGTATCTCCTCGCTACCCAACTCTGCAACATAGCCAATCAAGCCGCCGCGTCGGGCATCAAAGGCCTTGAGCATGCGCTGCCAGATCAGGGCATCCTCCAGTTGAACGGCTTTCATCCAGCCATCGAACAGGGGATCACAGGCATCCGGGCGGGACTTGCCGTAATTCCACAGCCTCTGCGCTGCCGCCCAGGCCTCTTCCTTCTCCCCCGCCTGCACCTTGGCCCGGTAGTAGTAACACTGCAAAGTAATATCCTGGGGCTCCTCCGTCGCCACTTGCAAATAGTCCTGCCAGCGCCGATCACGCCCGGCCCGGCGCAGGTATTTGCCCTTGAATCGCAGCTGCAGCGGGGTATCGTTACTGGCCTCCATAAAGAGCACCGCAGCATCACCGGAGGTATGCCGCAAACGCGATTCCACCCGGTAGTAATCCAGGTACACAGCCAGGGGATACGCGTCCAATTGATCCCGCAGCTGATCAAATTGCGACCAATTGCGGCGTTTCATGGCGTCTTCTGCCTTACTGTAAAGTTGCCGATTTTGGGGAGTGATGTCCGCACTGGCGAGAATAGGTAGTAATAAAATACCCACAATAAATCTGCTGAGTTGTCCTGACAGCATCCGCTGAGTCACCGAGAATCCCACGGAGAGTAGACTGCACAGATGTGGGTTAGTTCGCAAGGGGAATTGACCAGCTATTCTGTTGAGTGCTGGCAGCTCGCCAGTTAGAGTCTACGGACTTGCCATATTGTCGCCGTCTCGCAATAATTCGCGGCTCAAAGTAATCCGCCCTTAGCTCAGCTGGATAGAGCGTCCCCCTCCTAAGGGGAAGGCCGCAGGTTCGACTCCTGCAGGGCGGGCCATTTTAAAGGGCTAGCAGGTAAACAGGTACTAACAACGCTCAACTTAACTCCCCTGTAACTCCACTTTAA
>JAPUKZ010000174.1 GCA_027295405.1 Gammaproteobacteria bacterium | reverse complement strand
TGCAGGGTGGGTGCAAAACCGCGTCGATTCAGAAATAGCAGCACCTGATTCCCGCTCTTCAACTCCTGGCCAATCGCCTGCAACAGGGCTGCTGACATGCCGCCTTCGAGAAGCTGACGGCGTATATCCAGGGTTTCAAATTCCGGCAGTGTACTGGCGTTCGCCCGCTCTCGCAGGCGCAGGTGTGTGTAGCGACCGGCCAGCGCATTGCCCAGGCTCTCGAGACTGGGGGTCGCGCTACCCAGAATGATCGGAATGTTCTCCAGTTGGGCGCGCTTGACGGCCAGGTCCCTGGCTGAGTAGCGAAAACCCTCCTGCTGCTTGAAGGAGGTATCGTGTTCCTCGTCTACGACGATCAGCCCCGGATTCCTGAGGCTGGTAAATATGGCCGAGCGTGTTCCCAGTACAATATGCGCCCGCCCGCTGCGCGCGGCGTCCCAGGCTTGCAGCCGCGCCAGGTCGGTGAGGCCGGAATGCAGGACCACGATGTGGGCTGAAAATCGGCGCTGGAAGCGGGCCAGTGTTTGTGGCGTCAGTCCGATCTCGGGAATCAGGATCAGAGCCTGTCGACCGGCGCTCAGCGTGCGTTCGATAAGTTGCAGGTAGACCTCGGTTTTGCCACTGCCGGTTACCCCATTCAGCAGAAAACAGCCGAACTGGTGCGGCGCAGAGCCAACCGCCTTTACCGCCAGCGCCTGTTCCTCATTGAGCGCCAGGCCGGGGTGGCAACTTGCCTGCTCTATTGGCGGGCAGTGTTCCACCGTTTCCGCCAAACCCTTGTCCCGTACCTGGCGGGCGACGGCGGCTGAAATGCCCAGCTCGGGGAGTTCAGCCGCGGCGACGCTACCGCGCTGTTGTAGCAATTCAAGTAGCCTGGCTTGCCTGGGCGCTCGCCGCAACGCCCCTGCCGGCAGGCCCTTGCCGTCAATGGTCAACTGCCACCAGGTATCGGTGATGGGCGAGTGTGCCTCGCCGCGGCGCAGTCGGGTGGGCAGGGCCGCCGCCAGTATTTCACCCAGTGGGTGCTTGTAGTAAACCGCGGCCCAGCGGCACAACTGCAACAGAGATTCGCTGATGATGGGAGTTTGGTCGATCAGATGGAGAGCGGCCCGCAGTTTTTTCGGGGCTACCTCGGACTTTTCGCTGACTTCCACCAGAATCCCGGCAACCTGGCGCGCACCGAATGGGACCTGCACCCGTATTCCCGGGCGCAGTTTTGTCAGTTGCTCCAAAGGCAGGTCGGGTGGGGGTGAATAATCAAAGAGTCGACGCAGCGGAGAGGCGATGGCGATGCGAAATACGGGCATGTGGTGTAGTGTACTGCATCATACACACCGCCACATGCAGCCGTGGTGTGCTGCCGTATGCCGGTGTGGCAAATGTGATAAAGCGGTTGCTTATCGTGCTGTGTCTGGTAAGATGCCCGCCTATTTTTGACCACTCAGCGATGCGGTGCCTGGCAATGGCCGGGTGGCGGCATCACGATGAAGGGGTAACGTAATGCAAGCAGAAATTCATCCGGAGTATGGTGATCTTACCGCCACCTGCAGTTGCGGCAATGTTATCAAGACCCGTTCAACCCTGCGTAAGGACATCCATATCGATGTCTGCTCACAGTGTCATCCGTTCTACACTGGCAAGCAGAAGATTGTTGACACGGGTGGTCGCGTAGAGCGCTTCAACAAGCGCTTTGGCAGTCGCGTCGCCAAGCGCTAAAAGCGGCTGAGCCCAGTTCCAGAAAGCGTCGACTTCCTCCAGATTCGGCGCTTTTTTTTCTCTTCTTTTCAAAACGCTAAACGGTGAATTTGGTATGTCTGAGGATCTGAAGCAGGAGGCCCTGGCCTACCACGAATTTCCCCGCCCCGGAAAGATCAGTGTGGAGCTGACAACTTCAGCCCAGACCCCGCATGATCTGGCACTAGCCTATAGCCCGGGCGTTGCCGAGCCCTGTCGCGAAATTGCTGCAGATCCACTCAATGCCTACCGCTATACCGCAAAGGGCAATCTGGTTGCGGTTATCAGTAACGGCTCGGCCGTGCTCGGTCTGGGTGATCTGGGTGCCCTGGCCAGCAAGCCGGTTATGGAAGGCAAGGCACTGCTGTTCAAGCGGTTCGCCGGGATCGATGCCATTGATATCGAAGTCGATGCGGTGCGCAGTCAGGAGTTTATTGAGGCAGTGTCGCGCATTGCCGGAACTTTTGGCGGAATCAACCTGGAGGATATCAAGGCGCCGGAGTGTTTTGAGATAGAGCGCAGCCTGATAGAGCTCTGCGATATCCCGGTTTTTCACGACGACCAGCACGGGACGGCGATTGTCACCGCGGCGGGAATGATCAATGCGCTGGAGATTCAAGGCAAGCAGTTGGCTCAGGCGAAAATCGTGTGTCTGGGTGCTGGCGCTGCGGCAATCGCCTGCATGCGCCTACTGGTCAGCCTCGGCGCCCGGTGCGACAACATATTCATGCTGGATCGCCGCGGTGTTATTTACCCCGGCCGCGAAGGTGTGAATGAATACAAAGCGGAATTTGCCAACAATACCAATCGCCGCAGCCTGCACGATGCCTGCGAGGGCGCCGATGTGTTTGTCGGTCTCTCTGGTGCGGATTTGCTGAGTGCAGAAATGCTGTCCTTGATGGCAGAGCGCCCGGTGGTGTTCGCCTGCTCCAATCCGGACCCCGAGATCAAACCGGAACTGGCGCTTGCGACCCGTGGAGATGTGATAGTCGCGACCGGCCGTTCGGATTACCCCAATCAAGTCAATAATGTGCTGGGCTTCCCATTTATCTTTCGCGGCGCCCTGGATGTTCGCGCTGACAGAATTAATGAAGCAATGAAAATCGCAGCGGTAGAGAGTATCAGTGCGCTGGCCAAGGAGCCGGTATCTGCGGAAGTGCTGGAAGCTTGCGATTTGGACAGTCTGGAATACGGCACTGACTACATTATTCCCAAACCGATGGACAGCCGTCTGTTGACCGAGGTATCGGCAGCGGTGGCCAGAGCGGCGGTGGATAGCGGAGTCGCCCGCCTACCGTACCCCGAGCATTACCCACTGGGCCCGGGAGATTTATAACGAGTCCATAGCGACTCTGCGCGGTCCCGCCAAGAGGGCAGTACTAGAACAACTGCTCCTGCAGGCCCTCTCCAACATTGCCCCTGATGTTACTGGCGTGCCTGGCCTCGGCTGAGGCGGAGGGCACCAGTTCTGAGCGGAAGTACTCGAAAATTGCATCGGGCCGCCCCGGTTTTCCCAACAAGCCGGTTTTGGGGTCTATGCGCACGTTGACTATCCCTTCCGGAATTTCCCGGGCCCGCTCCGGGCTGTCCTCCAGTGCCACCCGCATGAAGTCTATCCAGATGGGAAGGGCGGCAGAACCGCCGAACTCACGTTTGCCCAGCAGCAGGTTCTGGTCAAAGCCCAACCAGGCGCTGGTGACGACGTCCTCGTTATAGCCGGAGAACCAGGCATCGGTGGGGCCATTGGTGGTGCCGGTCTTGCCGGCGATATCGCTGCGTTTCAAAACCCGGGCCCGGCGGCCGGTACCCTTGGTGATAACGTCCTTCAGGATGCTGTCCAGGATAAACGCCACCCTGGCGTCCATGATGCGCTTGGCCTGCGGGAGCCGCTCGGCCTGGGAGAGTATTTCCTCCATGCTGAGTTCGCGATCCGGATCCTCGGCCGGCGGTGAGCCGTCCGCTTCGCAATCCCGGCACACGGTGTCGGGATTGGCCTGGAATATCTGCTCACGGTGAAAGTCCTCGATAGTTGCGATCAGGTAGTGATGAATCCGATAACCGCCGTTGGCGATAGCGGCGTATGCGGTCACCAACTGCATGGGGGTAATGGCCTGGGTGCCCAGGGCCAGCGACAAGTCCGCCGCTAATTTTTTGGGATCGAAACCGAAGCGGCTGGCGTAGTCGATAGCGCGTTGGATACCCAACTCCTGCAGCAAGCGGATGGAAACCAGGTTGCGCGACTTGGTCAGTGCCCAGCGCAGGCGGGTGGGCCCATAAAATTTGCCGCCATCGTTCTCCGGCCGCCAGGTATCTTCCAGTGTCGCATCCTCAAATACGACTGGCGCGTCATTGATGATGCTGGCGGCGGTGAAGCCATGCTCAAGCGCGGCTCCGTAAATGAAGGGTTTGAAGTTGGAGCCCGGCTGGCGGGCGGCCTGGATGGCCCGGTTAAATTTGCTCTGCTGGAAGCCCAGTCCTCCCACCACGCTGAGAATGGCACCATCTTGCGGTGACAGGGAGACCAGCGCGGCCTGGGCTGCGGGAATTTGCGTCAGGAAAAGGCTGTTGTCCCGGCGCTGTTCCACCCGAATCAGGTCGCCGGGCGCCAGCAGGTCTGCAGGCGTGGCGGGCTTGGGGCCTAGTGCATTTTCAGTGATATAGGGGCGCGCCTGACGCAGGCCATTTTCCCAGGGCATAAACCGGTAACTGCCGTCTTTCAGCAACAGTTCGACCCCGTCCTCGGAAACGGCGGAGACCAGGGCCGGTATGCGGCCCGCAATAACCGAGGTCTCCGCCAGCGCACTGCGCCAACTCTCCGTCATATCCATGCCCGGCAGCGCCGGTAGACTCTGGTCAGGGCCGCGATATCCATGTCGGTTGTCGTAGGTGGTAAGGCCGTCCAGCACCGCCTGGTTGGCGCTGCGCTGAAGCTTGCCGCTGATAGTTGTAATCACGTGGTAGCCGTCGCTGTACGCCGCCAGACCATAGCGCCGGATCATCTCCCGGCGCGCCATCTCCGCGGCGTAAGGGGCATCAAAAGCCAGCTTGGCCCCGTGATGACTGGCTGTCACCGGTGCAGTGACCGCCGCCTGGTACTGTTCCTGGTCGATAGTTCCCAGCTTACGCATCCGCCCCAGTATCCAGTCGCGCCGCACCGTGGACCGCTGCGGATTCGAAATGGGATTGTAGCGGGAAGGTGCTTTCGGCAATCAGGCCAGCATGGCGAGTTGGGCGAGGTTCAATTCGCCGATGTTGGAGCCATAGTAGACCTGGGCGGCCGCCTCAAAGCCGTAGGCGCGGTGGCCGAGGAAAATTCGATTGAAGTACAGTTCAAAAATCTCCTCTTTATTCAGCGTGCGTTCTATTTCCAGCGATAGCAGAATTTCCTTGAACTTGCGGGTGAAGGTGCGCTCCAGGGTCAGGAAGTAGTTGCGGGCCACCTGCATCGTCAGGGTACTACCCCCGGAACCTTTCTTGCCGGTCAGTACCAACTCCGAGACTGCGCGCATCAGGCCCATCACATCAATGCCGGCGTGACTAAAAAACCCATCGTCTTCAGCGGCCAGCAGTGCCTGTACGAATTGGGGTGGGATGCGAGAGTAGGGCAATGGGTTGCGTTTCTGCTCCCCGAATTGTCCTATCAGCTCGCCCTCGCGGGTGTACACGCGCATGGGGGTTTGCAATTTGATATCCCGCAGTATTTCCACGGAAGGTAATTGCGGGCTCAAGTACAGATAGGTCCCGCTGCCAAGCATCAGGCCGCCGCAGAGCGCGAGCGGAAGCAAACGCAGTACAATACGACTCAGTTTCATTAAATCAATAAATATCAGGTGGTTACAGGGCTGGCCCTGAGAAAGTAAGAAATTGGGAGCGCTGATTATATGCTTTTTTACCCTTTTTATATATTTGCGTATATGTTATATCTGTCATTTAATGTATTAGTGTATAAAAGCAGCGTAAGTTACCGATACAGATAGGAAAAATACTTTGTTGGGTCTCTTTGGGAAAAAGAAATCTACTCCGGTGCTGGGTTTGGATATCAGCTCGACCACGGTGAAGTTATTGGAACTGAGCCATACGGGTGAGCGCTATCGGGTGGAAAGTTATGCGGTGAGTTCCCTGCCGGACCAGGCTGTCGTTGAGAAACGTATTCTCGACATGGAGGGTGTGGCCAACGCGGTGCGTATGGTCTGCAACCAGTCCAAGACCAAACTCAAGACCGTTGCCGCCGCTGTCTCCGGTTCCTCTGTAATCACCCGCACCATCGATATGCCTGCTGGCCTCAGCGAGGATGATCTGGAAATTCAGCTGACGGTTGAGGCTGACCAGTACATCCCCTACCCGCTGGAAGAGGTGGCGATCGATTTTTATGTACAGGGCCCTGCGGCTGAGGGAGAGGACCAGGTGGAAGTCCTGTTGGCCGCCTGCCGACGGGAGACCATTGACGACCGGGTCGACATTATTGAATCTGCGGAATTGTTGCCCAAGATTATTGATGTCGAGGCCTACGCCATGGAGCGTGCATTTGGCCTGATTCAGAATCAATTGGACATTGACGATGAGAATACGGTCGCCGTGGTGGACATCGGCGCCACCATGACCACCCTGAGCGTGTTGACCCAAGGCCGTACCATTTATACTCGCGAGCAGCTATTCGGCGGCAAGCAACTGACCGACGAAATTATGCGGCGCTACGGGTTACCACTGGAAGAGGCCGGTCTCGCCAAGAAGCAGGGCGGCCTGCCGGATGACTACGAGCCGGAAGTGCTGGAGCCCTTCAAGGACGCCGTGGTGCAGCAGGTGGCGCGGTCCTTGCAGTTCTTCTTCTCCTCCAGCCAATATAACGATGTCGACTACATCATACTGGCGGGCGGAGTCTCTTCCATGGAGGGAGTTGATGCGCTGGTGCAGGACAAACTGGGAACTCCCGCGTCGGTTGCCAACCCCTTCGCAGACATGGCCATCTCATCGCGCGTGAATGCGGTGGCGCTGAGTAGTGATGCACCGGCGCTAATGATTGCCTGCGGCTTGGCGCTGAGGAGTTTCTCCAATGGCTGAAATTAACCTACTACCCTGGCGCGATGAGCGCCGTGCCGAGTTAAAGCAGGAGTTTCTTGCCATTCTCGGTGTGGTCGTTGCGTTTGCGGGGCTGATGGTCTTTGTTGCTGACCTGTTCATCAGTGGGCAGATTAAGTTCCAGAATGATCGCAATAGCTATATGAAAGACAACATTGCGGTGCTAAATAAACAGGTTGAAGAAATCCGTGAGATGCAGCGCAAGCGCACCCAATTGCTGGACCGGATGACGGTTATTCAGGAACTGCAGGGCAACCGGCCCATTATTGTGCGCATACTGGATCAGTTGGTTCGCACCGTGCCAGATGGTGTCTTTTATACTAATGTGAAAGCCAGGGAGCAAGTGATAACCATCAAGGGCATTGCGGAATCTAACAACCGTGTCAGTAGCCTGATGCGGCGACTGGACGCTTCGGACTGGTTCAAGGACCCCAATCTCGAGGGCGTCAAGGCCGAGCCGGAGTTTGGCGAACAGGCCACGACCTTCAATCTGACGGTGAAGTTACAGTTGCCATCCCGTGGGGAAGAGGAGGGCTAGGTCATGGCCGCCGAAGATATTCTCCGCTCGCTACAGGATTTCGATATCAATGATGTCGACCTGGACAATATCGGTTCCATGCCCCTGGTCATCAAGATGGTGATCTGGATCATTGCACTGATTGTGGTGCTGGTGTTGGGCTACTTCTATCATATCAAGAACTTGCAAGATGAGTTGCAGGCTGCGTCGACGAAGGAAACAGAGCTGAAACAGGAATTTGAACAAAAGGCGTTTCAGGCGGCCAACCTGGATGCTTACAAGAGACAGATGGTGGAGATGGAAGAATCCTTTGGCGCCCTGGTCAGCCAGTTGCCCAGCGACACCGAGGTTCCGGGGTTGTTAGAGGATATTACCAATAAGGGCCTGCTCAATGGCTTGGAGTTGGACAGCATAGACCTGCAGGCTGAAGTGGCCCGCGAATTTTATGTCGAGTTGCCTATCCGGATTGTCGGCCAGGGCTCGTATCATGATCTGGGGGCTTTCATCAGTGGTATGGCGGGCCTGCCCCGGATTGTGACTTTACACGACTTTAATATCGCGCAGGAGAGTCCGGGGTCCACGATGCTCAAGCTGCGTATTACCGCCAAGACCTATCGCTATAAGGAGGATGATATCTAGTCATGCTTCGCGGGGTTCTACATCTGTTTCTCTTCGTGCTGAGCAGCCTTACCCTGGTGGCTTGCAGCAATGGTGGGTTCACTGATCTGGACGACTTCATGAATGAAAAGCGGGCCAGGCCGGGTGGTGTGATTGCCCCGATTCCGCCGTTCAAGGCATATAAGGTCTTCTCTTACAGTGCGACGACTCTGCGCAGTCCGTTTGACCGGCCCATAGAAATCAGGGAAATCACCCAGCTGCAGTCGGTGACAACGGTTAAACCGGATGCGGGAAGAGCCAAAGAGTTTCTGGAACAGTTTACTTTCGATTCCTTGTCCATGGTCGGCAGTCTGTCGCGGTCCAATACGGACTGGACCCTGATCCAGGACCCCGAGGGCGGAGTGCACCGGGTGAAACTCGGGAATTTCCTCGGCCGCAATCACGGCAAAATTGTAGAAGTGACAGAAGTGTATATTGCCGTGATTGAAATCGTTTCAGACGGAAACGAAGGCTGGGTTGAACGACCGCGTAGCATCAGGTTAAGTGGTCTCTAACAACTATGCGATTGGTGATAGCCATGTTCACAACATACACTCATTCAGGTTCTGGTCGCATATGGCACCGCGGGCTGCCGTGGATTGCCACTTTGATACTGGCAGTGTGCAGTGCTCATCTACAGGCAGCGGAGGTGTTGGTCACGGGTATCAGCTTTAGCTCCAAGCCCGGTAGCATTTTTGAAATTCGCCTGGATTTCGATGGTGAGCCGCCCGAGCCGGAGGCTTATACCATAGAAAAGCCGGCACGAATTTCCATGGATTTCGTCAATGTAGGCAGTGCCCTGGAGCGCAAGAAGTACTCGCTGCCCTACGGTAATGCCACCGGCGTCCTGGTGCTGGAATCCGGTAATCGCACGCGCATGATCGTCAATCTGGTGAAATTGGTGCCCTATCACACCCGCAGGGACGGGAATTCCCTGATTGTGGAAGTGGGCAACGCGGGTGCGGCAGAGTACCTGAAACAAATCCGCGACCCCAATCAGCTGGCGCAAGGGAAACTGGCGCCGGAAGATGCTGAATCGACTATTGAGTCGCTGGAGTTCCAGCGCAGCGAAGAGGGTGAGGGACGCCTGATGCTGACCCTTAGCAACCCCCGTGTTGACGTCAATGTCTACAGCGAAGGCGGCGTGGTCAAGATAGAATTTCTCGAGACCACGGCGGCAGAGGATATTTTGCGCCGTTACGATGTGACGGATTTCGCGACCCCGGTTTCCAGTATGGATGTACGCGCCACGGAGCGCGGCGTTACCGTCTCTATCACGGCAGTTGGCGACTACGACTACCTCGCTTATCAGGCAGACGAGCATTACGTGGTTAGCGTGAAACCCCTGACTGAAAGTGAAGTGGAAGCGCGCAAGAAAGAATTCGCCTACGTCGGTGACAAACTGTCACTCAACTTCCAGGACATTGAGGTGCGCGCGGTGCTGCAGTTGATAGCAGACTTTACCGAGCTCAACCTGGTCGCCAGTGACACGGTGTCCGGACGCATTACCCTGCGCCTGCAGAACGTGCCCTGGGACCAGGCCCTGGATCTGGTTTTAAAGACCAAGGGCCTGGACAAGCGGCAAATCGGCAATGTTCTGATGGTGGCGCCAGCGGCTGAAATTGCCGAACGCGAACGCCAGGAGATCGAGGCCAACAAGCAAATCGCAGAACTTGCACCCCTGCACACGGAATTCATCCGTATTCGCTACGCCAATGCCTCTAGCGTGGTGGGCTTGTTCGAGGCCGGCAGCGAAGAGGGTGGAACCCTGATATCGCCCCGGGGTTCGGTCATAGTTGATGAGCGTACCAATTCCCTGATTATCACCGACACGGCATCGAAGCTGACGGAAATACGCAACCTTATTGATCTGGTGGACATTCCGATCCGGCAGGTAATGATTGAGGCACGCATAGTGATAGCCCAGTCGGATGTGTCCCGGCAGTTGGGTATTCGCTGGGGTGGTGCGTATCTGGATGTGGGAAATGACCACGTCACCTCGATTTCGGGTGATCTCGACAACGTGGTCAACCTCAACGAGTCCGTTAGCTCCGGGGGTGACCCCTCGCTCACCTTCCCCGGCGCGTTGCTGGTAGACCTGGGCGTTGCCGCTGCCACTGGCTCTTTTGCGGTGGGTTATACCAGTAACGACCTGTTTTTAACCGCTGAATTGTCGGCCCTGGAAGCCTCCGGCAGAGGCGAGGTGGTCTCCCAGCCCAAGGTGATTACCGGGGACAAGCAGCAGGCCATCATCAAATCGGGTACCGAGGTGCCTTATCAGGAGTCTTCAGCCAGCGGTGAAACCACTACCGCCTTCAAGGAAGCGGTTCTGGCGCTGAGCGTGATACCCAATATCACCCCCGATGATCGCATTTTACTGGACCTCAGCATCAACCAGGATTCGGTGGGTGATCTGGTACCCAGTGGCTCGGGTGGAGCAATTCCCACCATCGATACGACGCAATTGACTACCCAGGTTCTGGTTGGCAATGGTGAGACCGTGGTGTTGGGTGGGGTGTTCCGCACTGAGGATGTGGAATCTGTCACGAAAGTACCGTTTTTTGGCGATATCCCCTATGTGGGCCGATTGTTCAAGAACACCACCAGGCAGCAGACCAAAACCGAGACGTTGATCTTCATCACCCCGCGGATACTGGCTGATACGCTGCTCGACTGAGCCATGCCCAGACTTCGTCGAGTCTTTCTCGTCGGGCCGATGGGGGCGGGAAAGACAACCATCGGGCGCTTGCTGGCGCAACAACTTAAATTAGCCTTCCTCGACAGTGACAAGGAGATTGAGGAGCGCACCGGTGCCGATATCCCCTGGATATTTGATGTAGAGGGCGAAGAGGGCTTTCGTGACCGCGAGCAGCGGGTCATTGATGAATTGACCCTGCGCGAGGGAATTTTGTTGGCCACCGGTGGTGGCGTGGTCCTGCGCAGCGAGAATCGTCGTGCACTCGCCGCACGGGGCTTTGTAATCTACCTGCATACCACGGTTGCACAACAGGTGGCCCGGACCAACCGGGATCGCCGCCGCCCGCTGCTGCAAGGGGGTGATCCGGAAGCTATACTTCGGGAACTCATGGCCGTTCGCGATCCTTTGTACCGGGAGATCGCGGATTACGTGGCTGAGACCGACGGTTGTGGTGCCCGTACGGTGGCTCAGCAGATATCCCGGGAGCTGGCTGGGAGTATACTGTAACGGAGAATGTACACGTTCTCCGTTACAGTATACTCGTCTTTGCAGAGTGAGAGAGTGCTATGACTGTTTTAATGCACACCTTGCATGTAGACCTGGGTGAGCGAAGCTATCCCATTTATATCGGCCGGGATCTGTTCAGTGACGGGGCCTTATTGCGTGACCATGTCGCGGGCCGCCAGGTTGCCCTGGTCAGTAATGAAACAGTGGCGCCGCTATATGTTGACCGGGTGCGGGAGGCCCTGTCCGAGGTCGACCTGGTTTCCGAGATTGTGTTGCCAGATGGCGAGCAATATAAGACGCTGGAAACGTTGCAGGTTATCTTTGATCGCCTGTTGCAGGACGGCCACAACCGGTCCACCACCCTGATTGCCGTAGGCGGCGGTGTGGTCGGCGATATGACCGGTTTCGCCGCCGCATGCTACCAGCGCGGCGTGAATTTCATACAGGTACCAACCACGCTCTTGGCGCAGGTGGACTCCTCCGTGGGCGGCAAAACCGGCGTCAATCATCCGCTGGGCAAGAATATGATCGGCGCCTTCCACCAACCCCGGTGTGTGCTTATTGATATCGATACCCTGCATACCTTACCCGAGCGCGAGATGGCTGCCGGACTCGCGGAAGTTGTGAAATACGGCTTGATCTGCGATGAACCGTTTTATCGCTGGTTGCACGAACACATGCCCAACTTGCTGGCGCGAGAAGAAAGTGCACTGGTGGAGGCCATCGAACGGAGCTGCATGAACAAGGCACAAGTGGTGGCTGAAGATGAACGGGAAACCGGGGTTCGCGCGATTCTCAATCTGGGTCACACCTTTGGGCACGCCATTGAAACTGCCCAGGGCTACGGCAGTTGGTTGCACGGAGAGGCGGTGGCCGCCGGAATGTGTATTGCCACGCGTTTGTCTGTTGCGCTTGGCAACATTCCGGAAACCGAAGCGCTGGCACTCGAAAGCCTGCTCCAGCGCATGAACTTGCCCACCAAACCCCCGCAAGACATGGGTGTCGACCAGTTCCTGACCTTGATGGGCAGGGACAAGAAGGTAAGCGATGGCCAGCTTCGGCTGGTGCTGCTACGGGGGATCGGCGACGCCATAGTGACCGCAGACACGCCGCTTGATGAGGTCGCTGCGGTATTAGGCTAGCCCCAGGATGTTGCATGAGTGACCCGGTTTCCGGGTGATTTTGCTAACTGGCAGCTTGTGTTGGCCGCGGCTTCAGTTGCTATGACCGAGCATGGAAGCGAGATTGCCGCGTCAGCGCTGTTAGTTTTCCTCACTGGGCTGACCATTGTTTTCGTCGCAGGACTGCGCTCCGCCAAACTCGCAGAAGGCGCTCAGACAGTGGCTGCGCTCTCTCAGTCCTGCGACGAAAACAAAGCATGGTCTTTATGCCCGGTGAGGAAAACTAACAGCACTGACGCTCGTATCGTGGAACCAACCAAGTCCGTTGTTGATTCGTGGAACCAACCAAGTCCGTTGTTGATGTTACCTCGATAGAGGGGCGTCAGGGGGTCAATAGTTCTCTGGCGAACATAAGGGCGCGCTTATGGAGGCGGCGAATTCTGAGAGAGCGGAGGCAGTGTCTGAGCGCTTTTCGCGAGTTGGCCGAAGCGCAGAATTCACCGCCGGAATGCGCCAGAGAGCTAGA
>JAPUKZ010000173.1 GCA_027295405.1 Gammaproteobacteria bacterium | reverse complement strand
GGCAATGCCATCCTGCCCACCCTGCTGCGTTACAACTCCCTGCCGGATATCCTGATGCCGGTGGCAGTCACACTGACCGACGAGGGGGTCGAGTGGGAGCAGGCGGCGATTGTGCGCTATGCCAGCCGCGACGCCTTTCTTAACGCCTTCCCACTCAACCCCCAGGCCGACGAGGCTCTCGTGTACAAAGAGGCGGGAGTGGAGAACACCCTGGTTTATGCCAGTGAGGTTCCAGGTACAGTACTGCCCGCGCCGGAGAGCGGGCCACTGTTCGATTTTCGCTACTGCGAGGTGCTGCTGTTCTATCCCGGCAGCACTGGCCTACGCGCCGACGTGTACAACTCGATGCCCCTGAGCACCTGTCCCCAGGACCTGTGGGATGCGCTGGACGCGGAGCAGATCGCCAGCGATTACAGCGCCCTGGTGGCCGGGCTTAACGGGATTCGCTTCTGGGTGCTGGACCGCATCGAGAGCCAGAGACCGCCGGGAACGCCGGTGATCGAGAACTTCGGCGGTATCCTCATGCGCCTGGCGGCCAGCGTAGACGTAGCCGCGGGTGCAGAGATCGGCGAAGCAGCTCCCTACGAGGTCAACAGGGTGAGCCGCGACACGGTGTTTCACTACGTGGCCGGTCGCCAGGTGTACGAGCTGGAAGATCCGGACGGTATCCGCTACCGGATGCAGTCCTTCACCCAGGGCAAAGACCCTGACCAGCAACTGGTGGACCTACAGCGACTGGAGCAAAGACTGGATCTGCCAGAGGGCTGGTCATTCCACGTGGTCCTGCTGGAGGAGGACTTCGAACTCCTCACCGTGGACGGCATCGCCGAAGTCATCACCGACGATTTCGCCAACACCTACCAGCGCATTCCCTGAGACGGGGTAGCCCGGCAGCGCCAAAGCGGACTTCCAGACCCAACGGAGTTAGTGCCTTCAGCGACGCATGCGTTATGTACCCACTCCCATGACCATCTCCCTACTGGGCTTGGGTCTAGTGGTCCTTGGCTTTAGTCGTCGGAAAGGTAAGCTGAACAGCTAAGGTCACTTCCTGGGCGAAAGTGGACGCACATTCTTCCTGTTGGTCAGATTTCTGGCGACGTCCGCTATTGGCACAAAAGAGCCTGATTCAGCTCCGAATTTCCTGTTCCGCGAACGGCCGGAGTTATGAAGGGTTATTCGATGCCTGCCCACGACCACAGGCCCTTCAATCTCGAGCAGAGACTTAACCCATCTTTAACAATTCCACCTCAATTTTAGCCAATTCTGGGTGCTTTTCGGGGGTGTTTTCCAGGAAACTTACGAATAAAAACAATGACATAGTTTTGCCGATTTCATTTGTAGTGCCATAAAATATATTTTTCCCTTGACATGCAGGCCGCCCACTGCCAGGGTTCGTGCATGTTCATTCGTCGCACCAGCATCAAGAGCCGCCGTACCGGTGAACCGTATTACACCTATCGGCTGGTCGAGTCGGTGCGCATTGAAGATAAGGTGCGCCAGCACACGCTACTGAATTTGGGTCGCCATTTTGAGGTGCCCCGTGAACAGTGGGCCGCGCTGGCGCAACGCATTGCGCAACTCGTCAGCGGTCAGCTCGATGCCTTAACGCCCGAGCTGGACGGGCAATGGGAAGAGCATGCGCAGCGCTACAGCGCGCTGCTGGTGCACGCCAAGGCCCGCCAGCAGGAGCCTTGCCCGGGCAAAGAAGACTACCAGTCAGTCGATGTCAATAGCCTGGAGTTGATACGCCCGCGCAGTGTGGCGGTCGAACACGTCAGCCTGGCGGCGTTGCGTCAGTTGGGCTTGGATACCCAGTTGGAACAATTGGGCTTTAACGGCCCACAGCGCGCTGCAGCGATCGGCACGATTATCGCGCGCATGACGGCCCCGGGCAGTGAGTTGTTCACCCACCGGTGGCTGCAAACACGCAGTGCTCTGGGCGAGCTGATCGATTACGAGTACTCGAAGATGCATCTGATGCAGCTGTACCGGGTCTCGGACCAACTGTTTAAACACAAGGCGGCGCTGGAGCGTTTTTTGTACGTACAGGAACGCAGTTTGTTTGAATTTGATGAGGTAATCACCCTCTATGATCTGACCAACACCTATTTCGAAGGCACCGGCGCGGGCAACGCCAACGCCGCGCTTGGCAAATCGAAGGAGAAGCGTTCGGATTGTCCGTTGGTCACCTTGGCCCTGGTGTTGGACGCCAGCGGCTTTATCAAGCGCAGCGAGGTCTTTGCCGGCAATGTCAGCGAAGCGCAGACGCTGGCGCAGATGGTGGGCCAGTTGCGGGGCAAGGACACCGGCACCGCACCGACGGTGGTGCTCGATGCCGGCATTGCCACCGAGGAGAACATTGCCTGGCTGGTCGAACAGCAGTATCGCTATGTGGTGGTCAGCCGCAAGCGCCACCGCGAGTTCAACGAACAGCAAGCCGTGCTGATCAAGGAACAGGGGGCGTTGCGTATCCAGGCCCAGCGGGTGGTCAATCCGGCCACCGGCGAAGTCCAATTGTATTGCCACTCGAGCGCGCGCGAGAAGAAAGACCATGGCATCCAGCGGCTGGCGACGGAACGCTTTGAGACAGCCCTCAAGCAGCTCGCCGAGGGCCTGCATAAAAAGGGCACGGTCAAGCGCTACGACAAGGTGCTCGAGCGTGTCGGGCGCTTGAGGCAAAAATATTCCCGCGCCGCCCAATACTATGAGATCACCGTCACCGAAGCGCCGAGCAGCGGCAAAGCCAGCGCCATCGAGTGGCAGCGAACGCAAAGTATTGAGGACACCCTACCCGGCGTCTATTGCTTACGCACCAACCAGGACCAATGGGATGAGGCCACGCTGTGGCGCACCTATACGTTGCTCACCGACCTCGAGGCAGTGTTTCGCTGTCTGAAGTCGGAACTGGGCCTGCGCCCGGTGTTTCACCACAAAACCGACCGGGTCAGTGGCCATCTGTTTATTTCGGTGCTGGCTTATCACCTGGTGCACACCATTCGTTATCAACTCAAGGCCAGTGGTATCGATCTCAGTTGGGAAGGGCTACGCCGCGAACTCGACGGGCAGGATCGGGTGACGGTCGAAATGAACCGTGCCGATGGCAAAACGCTGCACATACGTAAAGCCACGCGGCCCGAGCCGCGTCAGCAAGTGATCTATGATGCCCTCGGGATCCCGCACCGACCCGGTAAAACGGAGAAGACCATTATTTGAAACGAGGTAAAAGTAAACCTTGTAGTGCCATAACGGCCTCCTGAAACCGCTATCTATTTGATTTTAATACATTTATTTTTAGCAATGTTAAACATGGGTTAGGATTGGCCAGTACCTTGTCGAGCAGATCGTGTGTCGGGGTGTGGCATTCAGCACCGTAATTCTTGAGCACGATGGGGTTGAACAGAACCGGCACGGCCGAGGATGCGGTAACCGCCCGTGATACGGGGTAGGAATCGATATCAGAGCAAATCAGGTCAAACGTGGACTGGGTGAAGGCGAACCGGTTGCCGGTGGTCAGGTCGGTGCCCAGGGACTTGCCCAC
>JAPUKZ010000172.1 GCA_027295405.1 Gammaproteobacteria bacterium | reverse complement strand
TGTTTGATCCATAGAAAATACCTCCAAATTAGGAAGAAAATTAACAAAATAAAAAGAATTCGAAATAATATTTAATATTACCCCGAAATCGGAACAAGAAAGAAAGCACCTTACGGCCGGAATTGGCTACACTGGCGCTGACACCCTGCATTTCCACAACCTGGACCAAGAACATGTTTGAGAGTATTGAACGCCTGCCCGACGATCCCATACTGGGACTTTCTGCCGCCTGCAAGCTGGACCCCAATCCGGACAAGGTCGATGTCACTATCGGCGTGTATATGGATGAGAGCGGCCTGACCCCGGTGTTTGAGGCGGTCCAGCGGGCGCAGCAGATGATCACCGAGGAAGAGGTCAGCAAGGTGTACATGCCGCCGGTGGGTGATGCGGATTTCAACCGTGGCATGCAGGACCTGTTGTTGGGGGCTGCCAACCCGGCCCTGGTAGATTCGCGAGTTGCCTGCATCCAGACGCCCGGTGGCTGTGGGGCCCTGCGCCTGGGGGCCGAATTGATCAAGGCCGCCAATCCGGCGGCGCGGGTGTGGCTGAGTGACCCGACCTGGACCAACCATATCCCCTTGCTGGGCAGTGTCGGATTGGAAATCAAAAGCTATCGCTATTATGGAGCGGCGAGCCACGCGGTGGACTTCGATGGCATGATGGCGGACCTGGCGCAGGTGCAGGCAGGTGATGTGGTGCTGTTGCACGGCTGTTGTCACAACCCCTGCGGTGCCGACCTGAGCCAACAGCAGTGGCTGGCCGTGGCCGAATTGGCACAGCGCAATGGTTTCACCCCCTTCGTCGACTTTGCCTACCAGGGCCTGGGCGATGGTCTGGAAGAGGACGCATTTGGCGTGCGCCAGCTGGTCCACTCAGTGCCGGAAGTGATTGTCGCCGCATCCTGCTCCAAAAATCTGGGCCTGTACCGGGAACGCACCGGTGCTGTGGTATTCATCGCCGCTGACGGCGAACGCGCAGAGGCAATCCAGAGCCAGGCTACGGTGGCCGCGCGGCGCATTTATTCCATGCCACCGGCACACGGGGCGCTGCTTGCAGGCAGGGTGCTGACGGATGCCGCGCTGGGTCAGCTGTGGCGTGAAGAGTTGCTGCAAATGTGTAATCGCATCAATGATCTGCGTACCCTGCTGGTGGACAGGCTGTCAGCAGCCAGCGGGCGGGATTTTGGATTCATACAGCAACAGAGGGGGATGTTCTCCTTTCTCGGTATCTCTCCCGGACAAGTGGAAGAACTGCGCCAGAAGCACAGCGTTTACATGCTGGGTTCATCACGGATCAATGTCGCCGGCATCAATCAGCACAACGTTGACTACTTTGCCGAGGCGCTGGCTAGAGTCCTGTAAGGCGCTGCCATAGTTGCGTCAGGAAGCGGTAGGCCACGCGGTTATCCTGCAGGCGTTGTTGTTGTTCAGGGCCCGGGGGTGCCTGCAAGTAGGCTTGACTCAGCTGCTGGCACTCGACATCACTCAACTGGTCGCCCTCACAGATCACCGCCAGATCGAACCAGGGGTCCCCCATGGCAGTGTATTCCCAGTCGATTGCCATGAGGTGGCCGTTCTGCTGCAGCCGGTTTTCGCGCAGCAGGTCGTTGTGACACAGGCAGGCGCTTGCTGATGTCTGCAGTCTGGCACAGGCTTTGACAAATTCCTCGGGAAGCATGGATTCACCCAGCAAGCCTTGGTAGTGAGCCGCTCTAGCCAGGGGCTGGAGTCGGAACTTGACCGGCGGCAGGCTGTGAATGCTGCGCAGCAGCTCGGCGAGCGCATCCAGTTCTTCGCCGTCCCGTAGCAGAAGCTCGTTCTGCGGGCAGTATGCGCTGATCAGGACACCGAGTTCTGGATTGAAATATACCGGCTGCGGAGCCAGTTCCCTGGCGGCGGCATTCTGGTGAGCGCGCCACTCAGCGGCCCGGCTCAGGCCCAGTCGCTGCGGACTTTGTCCATCCAGGCGCAGTACGAACTCGCGTTCTTCACTGGCCACCAACACGCTGATATTGCTGAGGCCGCCCGCCAATGTGCGTTTCACCACCGGTTCAACCGTCAGGGGTAGCGGGCACAGCCAGTGCTGCCATTGGGCCAGGGCCTGCTGGACTTTCAGCTGTGCTGCTTTTGGTAATGCCGCAACCATTGTCGGTAGCCGAAAAATGCGATGATGAGGTAAAACAGAAACAACAATGCGGTCAGGTACAGGCTGCGGTCAAGGTATAAGTAAATCGAAAGGCTGTCGATGAGCAGCCAGTACAGCCAATTTTCCAGGATTTTGCGAGCAACCATCCAGGTGCTCAGCACCGCCCCCCAACTGGTGAAGGAATCGAGAAACGGCATCACTGCGCCGGTGTTCTGCCGCAGCAACAGGCCGCTCGCGCTCGCCAGCAGCAGTACCAGGCCAGCTGCGAGCAGGTGCTGCCGCCAGGACCAACGCTGTATCTGTAACTCGCCCTTCTCCCCGGAGCCTTGTTGCCATTGCCGCCAGCCATACACCGCCATGATCAGGTAATACACCTGCAGGCCCGATTCCATCAGCAGGCTTACATCCCAGAACAGGAACACGAAGATAGAGGTACTGAGGAACGCGGCAGTCCAGCACCAGATGTTCTCGCGTACTGCCAGCAGCAGATAGGCGACCCCCAGCAGCACCGCCGCCGCCTCCCACCAGGAGAAGCTGGCCAGCGCCTGGTGCAGGTGCTGCTGCAGGGTTTCCATCAGAAGGTGTAACTGGCGCTGACACCCACCCGACGCGGCTCGCCGAACTGGTAGTAGGGCTCGGTGACATAGCCTTTGCGCGGGTCGTTGCCGAAGCTGCCGAAACCTCTGATATAGTAGTCTTCGTCGCCGAGGTTGCGACCCCACAGCGCCAGTTCCCAGCGACCCGCGCTGAAGCCCAGGCGGGCGTTGAGGAGATCGTAGGCATCTGAGTGCGCGGCGTGCCGGTCAGAAAAAAAGAATTCATCCTTGCCCTCGACATCCAGCTGCAGATACACACCGTTATTGAAGCTATAGCGACCACCCAGCGCGTACTGATAGCGCGGTGCATGGGCCTGGTCGCGACCGGAGAGATCGGTGCCGTCGGCGTTGATGTAGTCTTCATACTCGGTTTCCAGCAAGCCCAGGTTGAACCAGAAACGCAATGCGGCGGTGGCCAGCCAGTCCGTTTCCAGTTCCAGCCCATAGTTGTTGCCCTGGGCTGCGTTGTCGGTGTAGTCGATAAACGTGGTGCCGCCGTCATCCTGGTCGATCAGGAAAGCCCCTTTCACCTGCTGGTCTTCCCGGTCCATGTAAAACAGTGCCAGGCGAGCGTGCAGGCGGTTGTCCAGCAAGCGGGTCTTCAATCCCAGTTCGTAGTTGAGCAGGGTTTCCTCGTCGTATTCCCGCACACTCTGTAATTGTTCGATGCTATCCGGGTCATCGCTGGCTTTTATGCTGGCCAGAATTTCTGCGTTGACTCCGTTGGCACGGTAACCGCGGGAAACGCTGGCATAGAGCATGGTGTCTGATCCGGCTGCGTACTCCAGGGCCAGTTTTCCGCCCCACAAGTCCTTGTCTGGCGCTAATTCCACGCCGTTGTTGTCACTGTAGTCGGTCTCGCGGCTCTCCCAGCGCAGCCCGCCGATAAGAGTCAGCGACTCACCCAGGGCAACATCCAGTTGCCCAAACAAGGCCAGGGTTTTGGTGTCGTAGCTACTGAGAAAATCCTGTTCCAGATAGGTGTACTGGCGTTGCAGATCCTCTTTGTTGTTCAGATAGTAGGCGCCGACCACCCAATCCGTGCTGTCAGCGAACAGGCGCGAGCGGTCATTGGAGAGGAGTCGCAGTTGAGCGCTACCACTGTCGCGTTGGCGTTGGTAGCGATCAAAGGAGCTGTACCCGAAAGGGTGAAAGCCCACGTAGGTCCAGTCCTCATCGTAGCCGTAGTCGGTTTCATTCTCAGCATAGGTCAGCGCCAGCTCGGTAGCGAAGCTTTTGAAGTTTGAGTCCAGCCGCAGGGACAGCGCGATCGACTCCTGCTCGTCATGTCCGGGCTGGTCCGAGAGGGTGTCGCGCACATTATCCAGGGAAAAGGCGTCGTAACCGTTCTCCATGTCGATGTAAGTAAACCCCAGGTCCAGGGTGTGCAGCTCTGATGCCAACCAGCGCATTTTCCCCCGCAGAGTCAACTCATCCCGGTCCTGGGTGTCGTCTGTGCCGAGGAAATCGTTGTCGGTAAAACCGTTGCTGCGGTATTGCTGCGCCGCGACCCGGTACAGCAGCGAGTCTGTTAGTGGACCGCTGCTTACCGCGCCCAGGCTGTAGGTTTCATAATCAGCCAGCGTGGCCTCAAGACGGTGGTAGTACTCCTGCGTCGGTGCATTGATGCGGATGTTGATCAATCCGGCCAGGGCATTGGCTCCGTGTAAAGTGCCCTGGGGGCCGCGCAAGATTTCCACCTGTTCCACATCGAACAGGGTGCCGATGGTGCCCATGCCGCTGAAATCAACGCCATCCAGCAGCAGACCGACCGAGGGGTTGAGGGGTTCCTGAAACTGGCTGCGATCACCAATGCCGCGTATCTGGTAAAAACGGGCGCGGGAACTGCCCCCTGCGTAGTTGACATTGGGAGCGATATTCAAGACGTCCTCGAGGTGCTGTGCCGCCCGCCGTTGGATGATTTCCGCAGTCACAACGCTGGTGCTGTTTGAATCCTGCAGCAGCTTGGTGTCGCGCAGTTGCGCGGTTACCAGGATTTCCGGCAGTTGCTCAGTGGACCAGGTGTAACCGGCCATGAGAAAGGACAGGGTCAGGCTGATGCCAAAAGGGGTTTTCATTGAGTCTCTCCAATACGTCAAAAGAGACCCGGTTGCGAGTGCGTGTGTTCCAGAAAGGACAGATAAGTCTACCTATCCCTACGCCGGTGCTAACCGGATCAGGTTCAAAGGGTTCGCTGCCGGACTTTCCGGACAACATCTCAGGCTGGGCCACCCCTCAGGATTTGCTGCACCATAGTGCGCCGACATAGTATCATTAGAGTATGTGGCAATGGAATACGGGCTATGAACCTGAACGAGAAAGACGGCGAAAAGCGCAATTCGCGTACTCTCGCTGACGGTTTTTCCTACAGTGATGTCGACTCACAGATGGGTGAGTTTGCCCGCAATGTAGAGGTCAATGAGCGCTTGCTGCAGCGCCTGCAGCAATACGAGCTGATGCTGTTGGATGCTGCCAGTTTGCCGGCTGTGCTGGATGTGTTACTGATCTCCACGCGGGAGCATTTTCAACTCAGCGGGTCCAATTTGACCCTGTACGATCCCCAGGGCGTGATAGCCGGTTTGATGTCGAAAGACCTGGATTACGGGGACGATCTGATACTGGTGAAGGATTCCTTCGACATGCAGCAGATGTACGGGGTCCAGCCGAAGATCGAGGTTATCGATGTCTCCGATCACCGGGCCGTTAATGCGGTTGCCTCGGAGGAGAAACTGGAAACACTGGTGTTGCTGCCGCTGTTGCGAGATGGGAATATAGTGGGCAGCTTTCACTGGGGCGCGGCGAAACCGTCCGCCTTTCGCTCGGCAGCGGAACTTGAGTTCATGGTGCATCTGGCGGCCATTATTGCCATTTGCCTGGAGAACTGCATCAACGCGGAGCGCTTGTCCCTGTTGAGTCTGCTGGATCCGGTGACACGCTTGAGCAACTTTCGCGCCTTTGGAATGGAATTGCGCAAGGAGATCTCCCGCTCTCACCGCAATGAAAAACCGCTGACAATGTTCATTATGCAGGTGGATGATTTTCGAAATATCAACGAAAGATACGGCCACCTCTCAGGCGACTATACGATCAAGGCTATTGCCCGGAAAATTTCCAATATGTTACGCAGTACCGACTACCTCGCCCGTACCGGCCTGGATCAGTTCGGCATTTTGTTGCCGGCATGCAGTGTGGCCAAGGGCCAGGAAATTGCCGAGCGCATGCGCAGCGAGATTGAATTTATGGAAATCGACGACGGTCGCGGAGCTAATCTTTTTACCAGTCTGGCCGTGGGTATCACCAGCTGGAGCACGCACAGTTATCCCGCCGTAAACATGGAACAACTGGCCGGGAAAATGCACGATTTTGCGGTACAGGGTATGCAGCGGGCAACCGAGGCGGGTGGCAACCGGATTGTGCTCCAGCGCCTGCACACCACGATGGTCTGAATTGGCCGGCTGGGCTCGGTTGCCCTTGTATGGCCCGATGTTGCCGCCGATTGAGTCGCGCGCGGCGTGCATACCACTAGGCGACCCGGCCCGCCAGGGTACCGCTGAGTCCCAACTCCGGGGTTAAATAAGACACCACAAAGGTCCCGAAGGCACTGTCTTTCACCGCGATGGGAATATTGCCTATCGTTGCGGCGGATGGTTCAAAGTCTTGAACAGAAGCGGGCAACAGGGGCGCTAATACAGTGTAGAATAAGCGCCGCTCTTGAGAATGCGCTGGAGGTTGGTATGGCGTTGGATCCGGTGGATCTGGCTGGCAGCAAGATTTTGATCACCGGCCCCAGTGGCCAGGTGGCGGCGCCGGTAGTGGCCGAGTTGGCCAGGGTGGCCGCGGTGACGGGGTTGGCTCGCTTCAGCAAACAGGAAGACCGCGACCGGATCGAAGGGCTGGGGGCGAGTTGCGTATCAGTGGATCTGGCCGACCCCGGGGGCCTGCGAGATGTGCCCAACGACTTTGACTACATACTAAATTTTGCCGTGGTAAAGACCGATAGTTTTGACTACGACCTGGCCGCCAACGGCGAGGGCGTCGGGCGGCTGATGCTGCACTGCAAAAACCTCAAGGCTTTCCTGCATTTTTCCTCCACCGCCGTCTACGAATACGCAGGCCACGAGCCGCGGCGGGAAGATTCACCGCTGGGAGACAACCACCGGGTGATGTTTCCCACCTACAGTATCAGCAAGATAGCCGCTGAAACCGTGTGCCGATTTGTGGCGCGGCAATATGGTGTTCCCACCACCATTGCCCGCCTTAGTGTTCCCTACGGTGACAACGGCGGTTGGCCGTATTTTCACCTGATGATGATGCAGCAGGGAGTTCCGATCGAACTCCATCCCGAGGGACCTAATTATTACAACCTGCTGCACGTTGAGGATTACCTGGAGAAGATCCCGCGCTTGCTGGCGGCAGCTACCACAGATGTCACCACGGTGAATTTTGGCGGCTCCGACAGGACCAGTATTGAGGAGTGGTGCGGCTACTTGCAGGAGCTGACCGGGATTGAACCAGTTTTTACTGAAAATCCCCAAGCTTTCGGCAGCCTGTGTATCGATACCACCCGCATGCATGAGCTGATCGGTG
The DNA here is from genome assembly GCA_027295405.1 of Gammaproteobacteria bacterium. Classification (GTDB taxonomy): domain Bacteria; phylum Pseudomonadota; class Gammaproteobacteria; order Pseudomonadales; family Halieaceae; genus JAPUKZ01. The sequence continues at coordinate 35,599 of JAPUKZ010000172.1, read as the reverse complement.
AAACCGCGATAGACTGGACAACGGGAGTCAGGCGCCTGGTCGAGTCGCTGGCACCTGAATTACTAAAACCGGAGACCAGCAATGCCTGATCTGGAACAGCGTATCGCCACCCTGGAGGCTGTAGCACAATGTACGATTTGATTATCAGGAATGGGAAGTTGGTTGATGGCACCGGCGCTTCGGCCAGGCAGGCTGATGTGGCGGTCGAGAACGGCCGCATTGCAGTGGTCGGTGAGGTCAACGGTCCGGCGGCGAAGGAAATTGACGCCACTGGCCTGCTGGTGACCCCGGGCTGGGTTGATACCCACTCGCATATGGATGGCCAGGCTACCTGGGATCCTATCCTGAAGCCGGCGGTTAACCACGGCATCACCACCCTGGTCATGGGAAATTGCGGAGTAGGTTTTGCTCCCTGTAAACCCACCGATGAGGCGCACGACCTGATGATCTCCGTCATGGAGGACGTGGAGGATATTCCTGGCGCCGCTCTGCATGAAGGGGTGGAGTGGACGTGGGAGAGCTTTCCAGAATACCTGGACGCGCTGGATCAATTTCCGCGTGCTATCGATGTCGCCGCGCAAGTGCCCCACTGCGCCGTACGAACCTATGTCATGGGTGACAGGGGGGTGAAGAACGAGCAGGCGACCCCTGAGGATGTGGACAGGATGGCTCGCATCGTCAAAGAAGGCATTGAGGCAGGTGCGATCGGTTTCTCGACCTCGCGTACAGAATTACACAGGACCCGGGAAGGCTTGGCTATGCCCGGCACCTACGCGGATGAGGCTGAACTTCTAGGCATCGGCGAGGTGATTGGCGATCTAGGCAAGGGCATCTACCAGCTGGTCTCCGACTGGGAAGATTGGGAAACAGAGATGGACTGGATGAAGCGGTTGTCCATTGCTAATGATTGCCAGATCAATTTTGTGCTGTTTTCCAGGACGAGAGTAAATGGCCGCGGGTGGAGGCGCAATTGGAATACGTCAAGCAGGCCAATGCGGAAGGGGCGCACCTGGTACCGCACGTGGGGGCCAGACCGGTAAATGTACTGATGAACTTCAACGGCACCGTACACCCCTTTTTCATGCACCAGAACTTTGGCCCGCTGCTGGCCTTGAGCCCGGAAGAGCGTATTGAGCGCTTGCGGGACCCGGAAGTTCGGCAGGCTATTTTGAGTGAGCCAACGCCTACGATGGGTATCGAGGCAGCCGACAGGATGGCTTCGGATTTTGATCTGATGTTTGAACTTGGGGCGGATCCCGACTACGAGCCACACCCGGATGATAGCATTGCGGCCAAGGCTGCACGTGCGGGTGTCAGCCCACAGGAATACGCCTACGACGCGCTGTTGAAGCGCGATGGTAATGCCATGTTGTACTTCCCGCTGATGGGATACGGCAACGGTGATTTGAGTCGCCAGGTAACCATGCTGGAAGATGAGAATTCCATCATCAGCCTGGCGGACACCGGAGCCCACTGTGGCGTTTTGTCAGACGCCTCAGTCCCCACTTATCTTTTGTCCTACCTGGTGCGGGATCGCGAACGCGGCAAGCGTTTCCAACTGGAGCAGGCGGTCAAGATGCACACCCGTGATACCGCCCGCTGCGTTGGGCTGGAAGATCGTGGCACCCTGGAAGTGGGCATGAAGGCCGATATCAATATCATTGATTTCGATAATCTGCGGGTACACGCCCCGCAGGTGATCTATGACCTGCCGGCGGGTGGCAGACGCATATTCCAGGCCGCCGAAGGTTATCGTGCGACTATCGTGGCGGGGGAAGTCGTGATGGAAGACGGCGTTGCCTCCGGTGCGCTCCCGGGCAAACTGATTCGCGGTGCCCAACCAGCACCGGTTGATGGTGCCGGCTGATGGCGAGCGACCTGCGCCTGGAGGGCAAGGTAGCACTGGTGACTGGTGCCGCCTCCGGCATTGGCCTGGCCTGTTGTGAACGCTTTAAACGGGAAGGGTCCAGCGTGATTGGGCTCGATATCAATGCGGCAGAGACAGATGCCTGTGAGCTGTTCCGGCAATTGGATGTCACTGACCTGGCCGCCCAACAGGCACTGGTCACTGATGCGGTGACGCAGTTTGGGCGTATTGATATATTTTCTTCCTGGCCTCAGATGATGCCTCCTTTGTCACTGGCCAGGCGCTGGCCGTGGACGGCGGCTACACCGCGGGACATTCCCACGGCCTGGTGGAGCTGATGGGGTTGGTCTGACCCGCCTTTTCCCGCGGCCTGGGTCGCCGTCCACCAGCGCCTGCAAGACTTTTCAGACACACTGGTTCTGGTCACCGGTGCCACCGATGGCATAGGTCTGGAAACGGCGAAGGCCTTCGCTACTGAATGCATACTGGATCAGGCGGGCGGATGCAGACTACACTGCGGAACACGGCAGTGAGTGAAGCACTGGTGGCGGAGTTGCAGGCCGATGCGGTAATAGTGGCGACCGGCGCCCTGCGCGAGGCGCCGCCGATACCCGGGGCCGAGCAGGCCCATGTCTTCAGCGGTGATGAACTGCGCCAGCTTATGACCGGTGAAAACGCCGGGGTGGTAAAACGCAAGCTCAATCTCCTGCAGCGAATCATGATGTTTTTTGGGCGCTGCTGGGGATCACCCGTAATGCCGATCATATTCGCAAACTCAGCAAGCTGTGGATGCCGGTGGGAAAGCGCGTGGTCATTGTCGGCGGCGGCCTGGTTGGAGTGGAACTGGCGGAGTTTCTCGCCGAACGGGGCCGCCAGGTCTCGGTTATCGAGGAGGGAGAGAAGTTCGGTATCGAGCTGGCAGTGGTGAGGCGCTGGCGGGTGCTGTATGAGCTCAGGGAACTGGGTGTGGTGATGATTAACAAGGCCAGCGTCACCCAAATAGAACGCCGCTCCCTGCAACTCCGGGTTGAGGATGCGGTGGTGGACATCGCAGCGGATACGGTAATACTCGCCGGCGGCGCCCAGGCCAACCGCTCGCTGGCCGAGCAACTGCAGGCCAGTGGTGTGGAAACCCACATTGCCGGTGATTGTGGTGGCGTGGGTTATATTGAAGGTGCAATTCATACCGGCAACGCTGCCGGCAGGGCCGTATAGTGACGAGGACCACTGGGGAGGGAGCGGGCAAGTGCAGGTAGAAAGGATTGAATTTGCGGGTGAGGACGGAATTACACTGGTGGCTGATGCCTGGGGTGATCCTGCCAATCCCCCGGTGATACTCGCTCACGGGGGTGGCCAGACCCGGCACTCCTGGGGCGGTACCGCCCAGGTGCTGGCGGAGCAGGGCTGGTACGCGGTGGCCTACGATCATCGCGGTCACGGCGAGAGCGACTGGTCGCCGGATTCGCTTTACGACATTGTCCATTTTGCCCTGGATATGGCCTGTCTGGCGCGCCGTTTTTCCACTCCGCCGGTGGTGGTGGGTGCGTCCCTGGGGGGCATGTCCGCCATGCTGGGTGCGGGTGAAATCGAGGCGGGCATGTTTTCCGCCATCGTCCTGGTCGATGTCACGCCGCGGCTGAATCAGGCGGGGGTGATGAAGATTTTCGAGTTCATGCACGAGCACATTGAATCCGGCTTCGGCTCGCTGGAGGAAGCGGCGGATGCGGTATCAAAATACACGGGTCGGCCACGGCGCGCTGATCTCAGTGGCCTGCGCAAGAACCTGCGCGAGCGGGACGGCCGCTACTACTGGCATTGGGATCCCAACTTTTTCGCGCCGCGCCAAAATGGACCCGGGGCGCCTGAGCGACTGCTGGATGCGGCGGTAAAGATAAAATTGCCAGTGCTGTTGATTCGCGGGCGCTCTTCTGACGTGGTCACCGAATTGGAAGTGGAGGAATTCCTGCAGCTGATTCCCCATGCTGAAACTGTTGATGTCGACCAGGCCCGGCACATGGTGGCGGGTGACCGCAATGATATTTTCACAGCGGCGGTAACCGGTTTCCTGCGCAAACTGCGGGCGGCTCCGGCCCTGAATGAGGAGGGCGAATGAATACCCTGTTGCTGCTACTGCTGTTTATTTTCGGGGGGGTAGCCCTGATGGTGGTGTTCGGCGAAAAGTTTGCCAAACCCCTGGAGCCGGAAAAGCTGCAGCGAATAAGCCGCTGGATTATTCCCCTGGTGGCCTTGTCCATCGTGATACAAATGTTCCGCTACTGGTGGAACTGAGGCTTGCGGGGGCTCGACTTTGTTGAATTGCTGATACTCGCCGCCCTGGCGACGGGGATGATTCACCCGATAAGGTGATGCCGAGAGGGTTGATTTCTGCCATCATGTCGCTCCCCTCGAGCATGGATTTCTTTTATGAGTCAGACGGACCAGGAACAGCGCATTCTTGATGGTTCGCTGTGGGCCGATTTTTGTGATTCCCTGAAGCTTGCCGGGGAGCAGGTGTTGCGTGACACCACGCCGGATGACGCATTCAACCGTGCCGAGGGCTACCGCTACCTGACCCGCTTGCTGCGCCTGAGTCTGGAAAAGAATATCGAATACAACGATCCCCGGTTTCCGGAGTTTTACTCCCTGTCCCACGAAACCGCCAAGATCGGCAATGATAATCCGGACAACTTCTACCAGAATTGCGCGATCAGTGGCAACTACGATTACCGTATCAAGGGGCACCGCGGCAGCATTCCCTACCTGAGTATTGAAACCAAGGCCGGGTCCTACGGCACCACCGGGGGCATGGCGCCCACCGGCCACCTCGAGCTGGAGGAGCTGGATATACTTGATGACGGGACTTTCGAGATCATTGTCAGTACCACCCGGCAACCCGGCAACTGGTTGCCCATGACCCCCGAGTCAGACAATTTGCTGGTGCGGCAGACCTACCAGAACCGGGCCCAGGAGACCCGCGCAACCCTGCACATTGAGTGCCTGAACCCGCGCGGGGAGTCGACGCTTGAGCCGCATCAGTTCGCCGAACAACTGGATAATGTAACGGGCTTCATCAGCGGCACGGCAGGACTTTTCATCGAATGGATGGAAAATTTTCGTCAGCATACCAATCAATTGCCAGCGAATGATCAGCAGCTGTGCCTGAGTGCCGGTGGTGACCCCTCCATCCACTACCACAACAGTTACTGGAAGCTGGCCGAGGATGAGGCGCTGGTGATAGAGGTGGATGCGCTACCCCAGTGCCGTACCTGGAATTTCCAGCTGTCGAACTACTGGATGGAGTCCCTGGATTACCGCTATGACAATATATCCGTGAACAAGCACACCGCCAGATATGGCGAGGACGGTTCTCTCTGTATCGTGGTGGCCCACCAGGATCCGGGTATTGAATACCCCAATTGGATCAGCACCGCCGGTCACACGCTGGGGTCCATGCTGTTTCGCTACATCGAAGCGGATTGGTTTCCGCCGATCAAGACCCGGGTAGTCAAGTTTGGAGATTTGTGAGCATACCTGACTGGAATCCTGACAGTGCAGTCCGCGATGCCTGTGCAGTGGACGGTCTGGCAGATTTTGGCGATAACAGCCATCGCGAGCCGATGGAAAAACTGCTGTGGTCGCTGCAACACGAGGCCCAACTCAACAGCATCGGCGAGGTGGTGCTGCGACAACGGGTAGTTGATATTCTGGCCACCCGCCTGCGGATTCAGGAATACCTGAAACGTTTTCCGGAAATCCGTGATGAGGAAATTGTGGGGCCACTGGTGATTGTCGGTCTGCCCCGCACCGGCACCACCATGTTGCACCGCACCATTGCCGCTGATCAGCGCATGTACGCACCGCTCTGGTTCGAGACGCGCTTCCCCTGTCCGGCGCTGGATTGGGATCCCGGTGGCGAAGACCAGCGCATAGTTGACGGCAAGGCCGAGATGCAGGCCATGCTGGATGCCAATCCGGATCTGATGGCAGTGCACCCCATGGATGCCATGGGTCCGGACGAAGATATCATGCTGCTGGAACAAAGCTTTTATAGCTTTAACATCCAGGCTTTCGCTAATCTACCCAGTTTTGACGCCTGGATAGAGGCTCAGGACCATACGCCGGGCTACGAATACTGGAAACTGCTGCTACAGTTTCTGCAGTGGCAGAAGCGGCGCACAGGACAGCAGGCTGAGCGCTGGACGGTGAAAGCACCCCATCATTTGCATTATATGGATCTGGTGTTCAAGGTGTTTCCGGAGGCGAGAGTCGTGCTGACGCACCGCGATCCAGTGGATACCATCCCCTCCCTGTCCAGTATGACCGCTGGCCTGTGGGTGATCTATTCCGATCACGCTGATGTAAAGGAAGTGGGACGCACCTGGTCGCGCAAGTTCGCCAGGGGCATGAATCACACCATGGATGTGCGTGAGCAGATGGGCGACGAACGTTTTCTCGATCTGTGGTTCAAGGACACAGTGAGCCAACCCCTGCGGGAGATACAGAAGGTCTACGATTTTGTGGGAATGGATTTTACCGACGAGGCGCGGGCCGAGATGGAGCAATGGCAGGACTTCAACAAGCGTGAGCTGCGACCGGCGCACGAATATACCCTGGAAGAATTCGGCTTCACCGAAGCCGGACTGAAGGATCAATTTGCGCGCTATCGGGCTAAATTTATTCACGACTGAGTCAAGCGAGAGGAGACAAGGAAATGGCTGAACAAAAAGCGACAAACGTGCATTGGCACGAAGGCGATATAACCCGTGAGCACCGGGCCAAACTGGTGGGTCACCAGGGGGCCACCCTGTGGTTTACCGGTCTGTCCGGCAGCGGCAAGAGTACCGTGGCGGTAGAACTGGAAGGTACCCTGCACGAAATGGGTGTGCTGTCTTACCGACTGGATGGTGACAACGTGCGCTTGGGTATCAACAAGAACCTGGGTTTCACTGCCGAGGATCGCACTGAAAATATCCGCCGCATCGGCGAGATCTCCAAACTGTTTGTTGACAGTGGCGTCATCGCCCTGAGCAGCTTCATCAGCCCCTATCGCGCCGACCGTGATCAGGTGCGGGCCCTGCATGAAGAGGCGGGTATGGATTTCATTGAGATCTTCGTCGACTGTTCATTGGAGGCGGCCGAAAGCCGTGATCCCAAGGGCCTGTACAAAAAGGCGCGGGCCGGCGAGATCAAGAACTTCACCGGCATCGACGATCCCTACGAAGAGCCCAACAACCCGGAGATTCACCTGCACTCTGACCAGCAGAGCCTGGAAGAGGAAGTGAACGCTATTCTGGCTGCGCTGAAAGAGCGCGGCATCATCAGCGGAAACGGAGAGCACATATGATAAAGCCCCATGGTTCCGATGCACTCAAACCCCTGTTTGTATACGACACCGAGAAGCGCCACGCACTGGTCGCGGAAGCTGAAGAGCTGCCGTCCATACTGCTGAATTCGGCTGCCGCCGCCAACGCGGTGATGCTGGGCGGTGGCTACTTTAACCCTCTCAGCGGTTATATGAATCTCGCCGACGCGCTGAGCGTTGCAGAGAACATGCACACCGTTGATGGCCTGTTCTTTCCGGTGCCTATTGTCAACTTGACCAAAGAAACCGGTGTGCAGCCGGGTTCCCGCATCGCCCTGCGCGACCCCAACGTGGAGGGAAATCCGGTGTTGGCGGTGATGGACGTGGCAGCGGTGGAAACGGTCAGTGAAGAGCAAATCACCTTCATGGCGGATAAAATTTTCGGCTCGCTGGATGAGAATCACCCCGGGGTGGCGACCTTTACCGGTCTCGGCAATACCTTGCTGGCCGGTACCCTCCAGGTGCTGAACTTCTCCTACTTCCAGACCGATTTCCCGGATACCTTCCGTACCGCGGTAGAGATTCGCAATGAGATTGCGGAGCACGGTTGGAAAAAGGTGGTGGCCTTCCAGACCCGTAATCCCATGCACCGTGCGCACGAGGAACTGTGCCACATGGCTATGGCAGATCTCGGCACGGACGGAGTCCTGATCCACATGCTGTTGGGTAAGCTGAAACCCGGTGATATTCCCGCCGAGGTGCGCGATGCCTCCATCCGCAAGATGGTGGAGCTATATTTTCCGCCCAACACCGTGATGATCACCGGTTACGGCTTCGACATGCTCTACGCCGGCCCGCGCGAGGCGGTACTGCACGCGGTATTCCGCCAGAACTGTGGTTGTACTCACCTGATTGTCGGTCGCGACCACGCGGGTGTGGGCGACTACTACGGTGGTTTCGATGCCCAGACCATCTTCGATGAGGAAGTGCCGGCCGGCGCCCTGGAGCTGGAAATCTACAAGGCCGACCACACCGCCTACAGTAAGAAGCTGAACAAGGTGGTGATGATGCGCGACGCCCCGGATCACGACAAGGAAGATTTCGTGTTGTTGTCGGGCACAGCCGTGCGCGAGATGCTGGGCAAGGGTATTGCGCCGCCGCCGGAGTTTTCCCGCCCGGAGGTGGCCAAGATCCTGTCGGATTACTATCAGAGCATTGATGGTCGAGCATGACCGGGCTGACCTCCTGGACAAGGACGCGGCTGAGCGAACGCTGGCTAGTTGAATAAGGTCCTTGGATTCCGCTGAATAGCGCATACACTGGAAGCATGCCTTTCGACCTGTTGCCATTCAGCCTTACCCATCTCACCCCCCTCTTCGTTGCCGGCAGCTTCGTGCTTTCGGTGGCGGTAAGCTGCCATGCCGTGCTCTACAAACGCGATACCCGCGCGGTTATCACCTGGGTTGGTCTGGCCTGGCTGGCCCCTTATCTCGGTGCCATCGCCTATTTTGTTCTGGGTATCAACCGCGTACAGCGCAGTGCCGAGGCGCTGGGATATCCGAGGGACTGGGACAACCGGGAAAACCTGCGGCTGACCCGGTTCGAGGAAGAGAGAGTCGATGATTTTCTCCGCCTGTACCCGCAGTTTGTGGGGCAGGCGGCGCTGGTCGGAGAGTTATCGAACCATCTTTTGACGCCTGGAAATCGGGTGACCCCATTGCGTGATGGCGACGAGGCCTATCCGCAGATGCTGGCCGCCATCGCCCAGGCGCAGCATTCAATCAGCCTGCTGAGCTATATTTTTGACAGCGACCGCGCCGGCAGCGCCTTTTTTGACGCCCTGGCTGATGCCCATCATCGGGGGGTGGAAATTCGTGTCCTGATTGATGCAGTGGGTATTCGCTACAGCAAGGCAAACATGGTCAAGAAGTTTCAAGCTGCCGGCATTCAGGCTGCAGCTTTTCTGCCGACGCGACTATCGCGCTTGATGGGTTATGTAAACCTCAGGAATCACCGCAAGATTCTGGTAACCGATGGCCGCATCGCCTTCACCGGCGGCACTAATATTCGTGAGGACCACTGGCTGAAGCTGGACCCGTCCTACCCGGTTTCATGCCTGCATTTTCGCTTCGAGGGGCCGGTTGTGGCGCATCTGCAGGAAGCTTTTGCCATAGACTGGGCCTTCACCCGTGGTGAATCCCTGCGCGGCGAGCAGTGGTTTCCGCAACTCACCCGCAAGGGGCAGACCTGGTGCCGGGGTGTTGCCCACGGCCCGGATGAAGACTTTGAAAAAATCACCTACACGATTATGGGAGCCCTGGGCATTGCAACGCGCCGCATTCGTATCGTGACGCCTTACTTCATTCCCCACGGCGGCCTGATCTACGCACTGCAACTCGCGGCCATGAAGGGGATTGATGTTGAAATTCTCTTGCCTGAGAAAAACAACATCCGCCTGGTGCAGTGGGCATCGCAACCCCTCTTCCGCCATTTGCTGGACAAGGGTTGCCGCCTGTACCTTTCGCCGCCGCCCTTTGATCACACCAAGTTGTTGCTGGTGGACGATATCTGGAGTCTGGTGGGTTCGACCAATTGGGATGCGAGGAGCCTGCGCCTGAATTTTGAGTTCAACGTGGAGTGCTATGACGAAGGTTTGGCAACTGAGTTGAACGCCGTCGTGGATGAAAAGATTGCCCGTTCCAGACCACTCAGCCTTGCAGACGTTAACTCCATTCACCTGGTGCGGAAAATCCGCAACGGCCTGGCGAGGGTATTTTCCCCCTATCTTTAGTCGGGCGAAAAAACGGTCCCAACCCCGTAATGCTCACGCCGCAACGCGGGGCGCTGCCACCCGTTAACCGATCGCACTGGCAAGCAGCGGCTGCAGCAACCATAATTACCACCAAATCTGTAAACCAGTCAGGAGAGTGATGTGCAGGCAGTTCGATTAAAGCAACCCGGTAGTCTGGACAATCTCGGCGTACACGAGTTAGACCCCGTCGATCCCGGTCCCGGCGAGGTCCGCGTACGCAACCATGCCAGCTCCTTGAATTTCCATGACTACGCGGTAGTGAGCGGCCTGATTGTCACGGAAGATGGCCGCATCCCCATGTCCGATGGTGCCGGTGTGGTGGAAGCGCTCGGAGATGGAGTTACCGGGTTCGCGGTTGGCGACCAGGTCATGAGTTGTTTTTTTCCGCACTGGGCGGATGGCCGGGCGGATGAATTCAGCAAAATTGTCGATGTGCCCGGGGATAGGGTCGACGGCTTTGCCTCGCAAACGGTCACCATGCCCGCAACCGCATTTACCCGACTGCCGACTGGATACAGTTTTGAGCAGGCAGCGACACTGCCCTGTGCAGCCCTGACTGCCTGGCGGGCGCTGATGGTTGAGGCGAAGATCAAGCCTGGCGATCATGTGTTGGTGCAGGGAAGTGGGGGAGTCTCTGTGTTCGCGCTGCAGTTTGCTAAAGCGGCCGGCTGCCAGGTGACGGCTACTTCCTCAGCGGATGAAAAGCTGGAAAGACTGCGCCAACTCGGCGCCGATAACACGATCAATTATCGCGAGACACCGGAGTGGGGGAACCGGGTGCTGGAGCAAACCGGGGGACGCGGTGTCGACGTGATTGTCGAAGTTGGGGGTTCCGGCACCTTGCCCCAATCCATCCGCGCCGTGCGCATGGGAGGCCATATCTCCATGATCGGCGTGCTCACGGGTATCAGCGGTGATGTGCCAACCGCTGAACTGTTCCAGAAAAATGCGGTGGTGAGCGGCATTACCGTCGGTTCCCGCGCGCACCAGCAGGACATGGTTGCAGCGATAGAGGCTAATGGCATCCAACCCGTGATCGACCAGACTTTCGAATTGGCGGCAATTGCAGACGCTTTTCGTTTACAGGAGTCCCAGCAACACTTCGGCAAGATTTGCCTGGCGATGTAACCTGGGGGACGGAGTATCTATATTGACCTACACGCAGCGGTTCACAGCCCTGCGAAATGGTCTGTGCGACGGGCAGGAATGTGCCAGTACAAATCAGCCCTCATTGCAGCGACCACACCTGCTTCTAATCTTATTGCTACAAGGTCAGACAGTTAGCTCAATTGGGAGATTTATCTTCAAGCAGCTTGAGTCGCGCACTCAAACGCGAAATTTCTTCTTCACTGCGGATGCGATTTTGTCTCAGTATCCATATTAAATAAATGAATATGACTATCAGAAGCATAAATACAACTAATTCCATAGCGCTTTTCCCGTAGCCTTGTAATGCTGAGTATCGGGGATTCATGATTGCCCACTTTCCGTTTGCTAGTGGGTATAACAAGAACCTTGCAATAATCATGCTAGGTTAGAAAAACTCTTTATATATTAGCTAGTTACTGAACATAGCCTGGGCACAGAGATGGCTTTTCGGTGGATTGTGTAAAGAATTCCGACAGTAAAATTGCGACCCGGACCGGCATCGAGCACAGCGAGTCTTCTCTCTCGAGGAGTTTCACACATCAAATGTGCCACACTCCCCACGAATACCACTCCAAAATTGCATTCTCTTGATTGGGCGTTAACCATCACCACATTTGCAGATCCCCTAGTTCGTTTTTATATGAGATTGCATCCGATAAGAAGATATTGATATAGCGGGAATCACACAACTCTCTATATTCTAGGTGTGGTCGGCAACTATCGAGACTATTCCGCACCAGGCAACAGTTGATTACAGCAACTACATCAGGAGCGCTCAACGATGTCCGAGAGAATTCGCATCCCCAGAGACAAAGAAAACGACTACAGCAATGAGTGGGCTAGCATACGTCGAGAGTTTATTCAGGAGAAAACCGGCGCAGAGTTGAACCACGTCGGTCAATACTCGTTTGACCCGGGTGTGCTGCCAGGGAATATTGAAAATTTTGTCGGCGTGGCGCAGTTGCCCATCGGCATTGCGGGTCCGCTGCTCATTAATGGTGAGCATGCGCAAGGAGAATTCTATATCCCTCTTGCGACAACGGAAGGTACCCTGGTTGCCAGCTACAGCCGCGGTATGCGTTTACTTAGTGAATGCGGAGGTGCGAAAACCACGGTTGTTGAGCAGTTCATGCAACGGGCGCCCGCCTTCCTCTTCGAAGACGCGCGAGCCGCGCGCGGCTTTGGCGATTGGGTGAATGAGAATTTTCCCCAGATCAAGGAGGTCGCGGAAAGTACCACAAGTGTGGGGAAATTGATTCACATCCAGCAGTGGTCCGTCGCCAAAACGCGCTACCTGCGATTCAACTACACAACGGGCGATGCAGCCGGTCAGAACATGGTAGGGAAAGCCACTTTCGCTGCCTGCGAATGGATAAAAAATACCTATCCCGACGATGTCAACTACCTACTGTCCGGGAATATGGACACCGACAAAAAACATTCCCATCTCAATATGCTCCACACGCGAGGCAAGCGAGTCATTGCCGAAGCCGTTTTTGAAAGGGATAAGCTTAAACGCATCATGGGTGTTGATTCCAGGATCCTGGCCAAAGCCCGCAACGTAGCCAACACCGGGGCCATATTAGCCGGCGCTGCCTACAACGGTCCTCACTCTGCCAACGGCATTGCTTCCCTGTTCATTGCTACCGGCCAGGACGAAGCCAATGTAGTTGAATCCCATGCTGGACTTGTTTCCAGTGAACTGCAGGATAATGATGACTTGTATATGGCCGTAACCCTGCCATCGCTGATCGTTGCCACCTACGGCGGTGGCACAGGCTTACCAACCCAGCGAGAGTGTCTGAATATGTTGGGCTGTTATGGCAAGGGTAAAGCCAATAAGCTGGCCGAAATCGTCACCGCTACAGTGCTGGCGGGCGATATCTCGCTGGCCAGTGCCGTGCTGGCCGGCGACTGGGTCAGCAGCCACGATCAACTGGGCCGCAACCGCTAATAAGCTTGCCCCTTCAAACTGGCATGCCGTGAACGCCGTATCATGCGCTGGGTTCTAAGGCACTGAATCAGCTCCTTTTTTAGTACGCCTCGTGAATGAACAGGCTTTTGTAGATGGTTTCATGTGACACGTGATAACGCTCATCTTCAGGGTATTGTCGTTTAACCCAACCGGCTATCTGCTGGGGGGACCAGAGCAGCTTTAGCTTCTTGGCGATAATCCGAATGAGGCGATGATTGCCCGCCAGTTTGCACGGCTTCGGTCGCACGGCCCGTGCTGTGGATGGTTACCTAAAACCGCGCATAGTTGGCGGATAGACTTGTAAGTGCAAAGGCGCCGTCTATTTTGTACACTACGCGCCCTTTTTTATTCAGTGAGAAAAGCATGAGCTTTCATCCCCCCCGCCGCACCTTGATGGGTCCCGGTCCGTCCGACGTTGATCCCCGTATTTCCAGTGCATTGGCCCGTCCTACCATCGGTCACCTGGATCCCGCTTTCATCGAATTTATGGATGAAATCAAGGTCTTGCTGCAATACGCCTTTCAGACCAGTAACGAATTGACTCTCCCCGTGTCAGCGCCGGGCTCGGCCGGTATGGAGGCCTGCTTTGTCAATCTGCTGGAGGCCGGCGACAAGGTTATTGTCTGCCAGAATGGGGTCTTTGGCGGGCGTATGCAGGAAAACGTGGTGCGTTGCGGTGCCGAGGCGATAATGGTGCAGGACGAGTGGGGCACGGCCATAGACCTGGACAAAGTCGCGGCCGCAATCGCGGAACACCCGACTGCCAAAGTACTGGCCTTTGTCCATGCAGAAACGTCTACCGGGGTTGAAAGCGACGCGGCTGCGCTGTGCCAGCTGGCGGCCGATGCGGGCATGTTGTCATTGGTGGATACCGTTACCGGGCTGGGTGGTGTTGAAGTGGCTGTCGATGCCTGGGGTGCGGATGCCGTGTATTCCGGAACCCAGAAATGCCTGTCCTGTGTGCCGGGGTTATCGCCAGTAACTTTTAGCGCGAAAGCGGCGGAAGTTATCCAGAGCCGCAACACACCGGTGCAGAGCTGGTTCCTGGATATGAACCTGGTCATGGGTTACTGGGGCGGCAGCACCAAGCGCGCCTATCACCATACCGCGCCGGTCAATACCTTGTACGGATTGCATGAGGCACTGACGATTCTGCACGAGGAAGGCCTGGAGGCAAGTTGGGCGCGGCATCGTTTGAATCACGAGGCACTGAAGGTTGGCCTCGAGAGCATGGGTCTGGAACTGGTGGTGGCAGAGCGGGATCGCTTGCCGCAGCTCAACCTGGTCAGCATTCCCGATGGCATTGACGAAGCCGCCCTGCGCGCTACCTTGCTCAATGACTATGATCTGGAGATTGGTGCGGGCCTGGGCGTGTTGGCGGGCAAGGTCTGGCGGATTGGCCTGATGGGCTACAGCTCCAGGCCGACCAATGTCCGCCTGTGCCTGGCGGCGCTGGAGAACAGTCTGATAGCCCAGGGCCTCTCTTTGCAGGGCGGGAAGGCGGTAGCCGCGGCAAACGCGGTTTACGCTGCCTGATCTTGCAACCGTCGGATTGAACATTTCAGGGGCTTGCATCGCGATAGATGTGGACGGAGAACAGCATGAATGACGACTACCAACTGCCACCGGAATTTGCGGATAAATACGGTCCCTGGGCCCTGATCGCCGGGGGCTCCGAAGGCGTCGGAGAGTCCTTTGCTCGCATGCTGGCCGGGGTGGGTATCAACCTGGTGTTGCTGGCACGCAGAGAGGGGCCGCTGGATAGTCTGGCCAGCAGTATCCGTAGCGAGTATGAGGTCGAAGTGCGGATTGGCAGTGTCGACCTGACCCGTGCCGGCCTGTTGGCCCAGGTCACAGCGCTGACCGGGGATATTGATGTGGGCCTGATGATTTATAACGCGGGTTCCTCAATTGGCTACAATCGATTTCCGGATTGGAAATCCGAGGACCTGGATTTCATGATCAAGCTGAACTGTCATGCCCCGGTTCATCTGGCCCATCACTATGCAAAAGGCATGTGCGAGCGGGGTCGGGGCGGTTTGATGTTCCTGTCTTCCATGGCCGGCTTTTCCGGTTCGGCCTGGATGACTATCTACCCCGCCACCAAGGCCTTTGACCAGATGTTGGCTGAGGGCTTGTGGCACGACCTGAAACCCTCGGGTGTGGATGCCATGTGCCTGGTATTGGGCGCTACCAAAACACCCAGCCATGCCCATGTGGCCTTCGACAAATTCACGCCCGATGGCGGTATGGAGTGCGACGATGCCGCCTGGGAGGGGCTTAGCCATCTGGGTCATGGTCCCCTATGGGTGGCGGGTGAAGGTAACCGCGCACGCCTGCCTGAGGGTTTTATCGAGGAGCGCGCAATAGCGATCGACAGGATGAGTTGGGGGACCGCCATCATCAACGACCTGGAGCACCAGCCGGCGACAGACGCAACCCGGGGTTGAATTTCCAGCGCCATCCTGACGCGGGCGGGGCACCTCACCGGTGCAATGCCCAGGCGGTCGCCGCTGGTTAGTCGGACAGTACCGGCACTTGCGCGTACTCGTCTAGTCCAGTTTCAATAAGCTCTGCACGATATAAATTGGGTGGCGGAGAATAAAGACCGGTCTTGCCCCACAACAGTTGACCAGCCACTCGCTTGAAAAAACCGCAGTAGGGTCCTTGATGATCGGAGTGATCGGTAGTGCCGGATCAAGGTGTGCCAGCGCCGCTCGCAGTTTTTGCTGTCGATTGGAGACGAGTTCCGGCATCCACTTCTGGCTGCGGAAAATGGGGTTCAGGGTCACCAGTCCGCGCAGCAGATCCTCGTATAATTCGCCATTGGTTTCGTCCAGATAGAGGTACTGGTTGGGCACCGGAAATGCCGCATTCCAGCGCGAGTGGGGATTGAAGGGTTCGTGAAAATAGACAGTATTCGCGCTGGTGGCGAGCAGGCGTCCCAGCCAGGACGTCCCGGAGCGGATCACACCGCTGACAAAGATGGGCGGTGCAGTGGTGAGATCAGGCATTTCTATTGCAAGGAGTCCTTCATGTTTTCAGCCAACATCAGCAGCGCGTCCCGCCGCGGCATGGTGGTCACGGCGCTGAACATCTCCTGGTTCTGCTCTCCGGAAATATAAACCGGGCCGTTTTGGACGTTGTCCAGTGCCAGGCGGGCCACCAGTACCAGGTCCAGCCCGGCTTGCGCCAACTGCACGGCAAACTGGTAGCCAATCCCCGAGGAGGCGCCGGTTACCAGGGTAACCGGTCCGTAGCGGTCTTTGAATTCGGTGTTGTCCATATCGCCTTACCCGTGCAAGTTCTCAAACAGCTCGATTAACAATGGGTCGCCCTCCCGCTCCAGGTAGGCCACGGCCAGGCCTTCACCGAAGCGGGTTTCCCAGATTGATTGATAGCCGAACTGCCGCGCTTCGCTGACTTTTTGATCCAGGCTGTCGACCCGAAAGCGCAGGTGATGCATGCCCTCGCGGCCGGCGTCGAGAAATTCCTTGTGCGGGCTGCCGCCGGATACCCACTGGATCAGCTCAATCTCCAACTCCCCGCTCTTGCCAAAGGCGATGCGCAGCTCGCATTGGTCCTTGCTGCCCCGGTAGTTGTACTCGAAAGCGCCGTATTCCTGTACCTCGAAGGGGCCGAACAGGGGGTCGTACTGGGCAATGGCTGCTTCCAGGTCGGCGAAGACAAAGCCCACCTGGTCACAGGCGCCGAGGTCGAGTTTTCCCGGTATCGTGTTATCCATAGTATCTCTCCAGTCGAAACCTCACAATATAATACATCCGTATTAATAATAGAATCGTGTTAAGAGGAGTTTGAAATGCCTTTCTCCCGTACTGAGTTGTTGTGTTTCGCCTGCCTTCAGCTGTACGCCAGCCGAAAGGCCAGATAGTGGTCGCCGGGTTTGGTACCCAGTTTGCCGCCGCTGCATACCACCACTAAATACTGAACCCCGTTGATCATGTAAGTGGCCGGGGTGGAGTATCCCGCCGCCGGCAGGGAATACTCCCACAACACAGCGCCGCTGCTTTTGTCGAAGGCCCGCAGTTTCTCGTCTGAGGTGGCGGCAATGAAAACCAACCCGCCCGCAGTCACCACCGGGCCACCGTAGTTGCGGGTGCCGGTCTGAGGTACACCTGCGGCGGT
This sequence comes from Gammaproteobacteria bacterium, assembly GCA_027295405.1. GTDB lineage: Bacteria > Pseudomonadota > Gammaproteobacteria > Pseudomonadales > Halieaceae > JAPUKZ01. The sequence goes on along the minus strand of JAPUKZ010000172.1, from coordinate 18,348 downwards.
CAGCTCCGGGTATTCCCCCAGTGGAATTTCCCACAGGCGTTTGCCGCTGTTGAGATCAATGGCATTGAGGGTTCCCCAGGGCGGCTTGTTGGCGGGATAACCGCGGTCATCGAGAAAATCCGCGTAGCCATTGAACATGTACACAGTCTCCGACTCCCCGGATTGAGGCTTTGCAGCGGAAATGCCGTCTTTGTCGGCGGCGTAGATGTAATCCAGTACTGCGCTGCGTTCGTGATCCGGAAGGTTGCCGAAGGGCATCATGCGACCCTTTCCCTGCACCACTATCTTCATGGCCTCGGCCTTGCTGGTGCGCGCGACTACCCCGGTCAGCGGTGGCGCGTAGGGGTAAAAACCCTCAAAGTTCACCCCGTGGCAGCCGGCGCAGTGTTTGCGGTAGACAAATCCGCCGAAGCCGAGACGGTCACCGCTGGGTACTGCCACCGGAGAAATACTGACCCGGTGGGGGCTGTTGGTGGCATTGATGTAGTAGATGTTGCTGTCAGGGTCGAAGGCACCCCCACCCCAGTTGGCGCCACCGTAAAATCCCGGGTAGATGATGGTGGGTTGCAGCCCTGGCGGGCGCATGTAGGCGAACTCCTGGCTGCTCTCGTAGAGTGCTTTGACGTGGGCAGTCGCTGCGGGATTGATATCGGTGATCTCCGACCCGTCGAAATGCTGGCGTGAGAACGGTTCTGGCAGGCCTACCCGGGGCTGGGTGGGCCAGGCCGGTTCGCCGGGGACATCGGAGGCTGGAACCGCAAGCTCGGTAATGGGAAAAATTGGTTTACCGGTTTCCCGATCCAGCAAATACAGCACACCCTGTTTGGAGGCCTGGGCCAGGGCGTCCACTGTGTTGCCGTCTTTTTCCACGCTGACCAGGGTGGGCGCCGAACTCAGGTCACGATCCCAGAGATCGTGGTGCACCGTCTGGAAATGCCAGAGCCGTTTGCCGGTGCTGGCATCCAGGGCGAGTATGCTATTGCCGAACAGGTTTTTGCCGCGGCGACCCGATCCATCAAAATCCGGCGCCGGTGAGCCGGTGGGAACGTACACTACGCCACGCTGCGGGTCCACGCTCAAACCAGCCCAGGCGTTGGCGCCTCCGGCGGTTTTCCAGGCGCCCTCGGGCCAGGTCTGGTAACCGACTTCTCCGGGATGGGGGATGGTGTGAAAGGTCCAGACGATTTTGCCACTGCGCACATCGTAGGCGCGAATGTCGCCGGGGGCGGCGCCTTCCCCTTCGCTGACCGCGCTGCCGAGAATAATCAGGTCTTCGTACACGACGCCGGGGGAGGGAGAATACACCGAGATGCTGTCTGGCTCCCGGCCCAGTCCCACCCGCAGATCCACGCGGCCCTTGTCGCCAAACCCGGGAATCGGTTTGCCGGTGCGCGCCTCCAACGCAATCATGTAGTGGGAGACATTAAAGAACAGGCGTTTATCTCCGCCGCTCTCCCAGTAGGTCACGCCGCGCATATAGGAGCCGAGCAAGCCCTCGCCTCCAGCAAAGGGGTCAAAGGTCCACAGTTCGGCACCAGTTTCTGCACTGATCGCGAAGGCATGGTGCAGGGGATTGCGACCATACAGTACCCCGTCCACGATAATCGGGTTGACTTGCAGTTCCGAGGTAGAGAACAACTCCGCGCCCCGCGCACTGCGATAGGTCCAGGCAACTTGCAGGCGCGCCACGTTATTGCGGTTGATTTGCGACAGTGCGGAATAGTGGGTATTGCCCGGATCGCCGCCGTAGGTTTTCCAGGTTTCAAACTGGCTGGCGAAGCCGCGGGCAGCGATACCTGCGAGTAGCAGGGTGATTGCAGGGTATAACCGGCGACGATAGATGTGCATCAGCGGATTATTCCACAGGGTAAGGCGCGGGACACCCGTTAGCGGGCGCTTGGGCTCGGCTGGTTCAAACCTGTGACCCGAAACGCACAAAAAATCTGGCCAAAATTGACCGTTTCCAGGGATGGCGAAGCATCCGGACTCGTCACATAATGGCGCCTCAGGAAAAACCTCGGTAGCTGCCATGGCCTTCGCAACACAGAAACACAGCTTTCTGATCGGATTTACCCGTGTGATCCTAAAGTTCATTCCGGACCCGTCATTGCTGACCGGGTTGCCACCGCAGTTCACCGCCGCCAGCGCCGGCCACGATACCACCTCGCCACTATGGAGGTGGCGCGCTTCTACCGGGAGTTGTTGCCCCATCTCAAACAGTTTGAAATGTCGGCCGAACCCACCTGGATTCATGCCAATTTTGTCGGTGGCCTGAAGTCCATGCCGGTGCGTTACCAGTTTTTGTGATAGCGGTGTAATACCGGATTTATAGGGGAGAAACTCGTGCTACAGAAATTTGTCTATTGGACTGGCGCCCTGGATTTTGTGGTGGGTGCAGCCACCTGGGCGGGTGCTCTTGCTGATCCTCAGCCCGGTCAGTTTGTTGCGCTGATGACACTGGGGATGTTTTTGATGATGGCGGCGGCCTGTCTGATGTGGGCCTCGCGAGATATGTGCAACCGCGCCCCGGTCATTTTCTGGCAGGGACTGGTGAGGCTCACCGCGGTGTGTTCCGTCCTCTATGCTGTGCCTGCGGGTCTTTCACAGACCTGGGAGTACGCTTTGGTGGTTTTCGACGGCGGTGTTGGGCTTACCTATGTGCTTGGCATGAGCCGGGTTACCGGGCTTTCCTTTCCGCGCCTGATGCTTTGCGATTCACCTGATCCCGTCTGCGAGTAAAGAAGACACGGCCCGCTTTATCAACGACAATGCCCCAGACTTGTGTGTGCCGCGCGATATTAAGTTTGTGGAGGCGCGCCGTACTACACACCCACCAACAGGGTCCAGAAGTACAAGTAGCGCGAGCAATCACCGGCTGACGGTGTGTGGGACCGCACTAAAACAGATTTTAAACTGGAACGATAGAAGGGCCGGCGCGGGGCCCGCAACGATAGTGAATAACTTTCAAAAAAAGTTATCCACAAAAACCAATGTGGCCCCGGCCCCTTGCTGTTACTGGGGATAAGTTTATGAAGATTGGATTGTGTTTGCCGTACATGAAAGCCGGGTTGACGCGGGAGGATTATCACGCGTGGTTTCGGCATATTGACCAGGGGCCGTTTCACAGTTTGTCGTGCGGGGAGCGGATACTGGGGCCCACCTATGATATGCGCGTGTTGTTGGCATCGGCGGCGGCGGTGACCGAACGGGTTGAGATTAATGCCACCCTGTATGTACTGCCGATGCACAATGCGGTGCGGGCGGCGAAGGAGATTGCAACGCTGGATGTGTTGTCCGGTGGGCGGCTTACGGTGACGGTCGGCTATGGCGGCAGGCCCCTGGATTACAAGGCGGTGGGTGCCCAGTACCAGGGGCGCCACGCGAAGATGGATGAGCAGATTGCCACCATGAAAAGCATCTGGGCGCAGAATCCTCCCTTCGAAGGGGTCGACCCGGTCGGACCCGTACCCGTACAGCAAGGCGGTCCGAAAATTCTCACCGGGGCCATGGGTCCGAAGGGCCTGGCCCGCAGTGCCCGGTGGGCTGATGGTGTGTTCGCCTTTTCCGGTAATGGGGAACAGCACGAGCTGGCCAATACCCTGAAGTTGACAGTGGAGGCCTGGCAGGCAGCGGGCCGTTCTGAGGTGCCCTACAAGATGGGCGGCTGCTGGTTTACCCTGGCCGAAAATGGTGCGGACAAGTTATACGAGTACGTCTACAACTATCTGCTGATCGCCGGCGAAGATATTGCCAAATGGATGGCGGACTCGGCTCACCGATCTGACGCCGATGCGCTCAAGGAAGCCCTGGATAATATCGAGGCTGCGGGCTGTGAGGAGGCGATGTTGTCGCCAGTGACGGCCGAACTTTGCGAAATCGATCGGCTGGTTGATATCCTTGAAACCCGGTGATCCCGGACTGGCTTCCATGCTACTGGGCTGAATCACATACGCATCAAAAAGCGGGGCTGTGCCCCGCTCAGATGTTAGCTGAAATCCACCTCAATATTTGGAGGGATTCAACCGCACCCGTCCCCAGGGCGTGCCGTAGTGAATGCGGCCATCCTCATCCAGGGCGGTACCGGCAAACAACACGTTGTAGCGCTGGTCGCCGATCACGTAGTGAAAATCTGAATTACCGGTACTCCAGTCCATGGCCTCCAGGGTCCATTGATTGTCGCGGGCACCTATCAGGTAGACCCGATTCGAACCCACGCTTACCAGCGGCACACAGCTGGGCGAGCTGATCTCGCTGTTAACCCAGGCGCTTTCCAGCACGCGGGTCTGCGGGTTCCATTCAAACTTCTGCACACCGTAGGGCTGGTACTCGGGATTACTGCCCAGCATGCTGATCAGCAGACTGCCGGCCTGTGTGGGCAGGTACCAGGGCAGATTGCGGGGAATATTGTTGACCACCAGAGCGCCGTAACCCGCGACCACCACCGATTGCTCAGACTGGATTTCCGTCAACTCAGGATCGTCCATGGTCACCGGAGCCTGACCTGCGATACGTCGATCCGGTGCGCCGGGCAATTGCTCCCAGTCCGCCGGAATGCCATCGCGCCAGAACAACACCACATTCATCTGGTACTCACCATCGGTGATCACCACGAACTGGTCTTCATCTCCAAAGCCCATCAATGACGGGGTGGCGCCGGTGCCCTGGCCCCAGCTGTTCAGGTAGCGGGCGCTCCAGGCGCCGTCTTCCTCGTTGACGCTGAGCTGATCTCCGTTCCAGACCACCTTGTGCATATGGTCTTGAGAAGCGATATATATGCCGCCGTCCTCGTCGATAGCGAAGGCATTGCGGACCCAGCCTTTGCCGGCCGGACCAGTCGCCTTGTCCTCGGCGCCTTCGCTGTGATTGAGACGCACCAGCCGGTATTCGCTGAAATCACGCTTTACCGCAGCGATATAGCCATGTTCAGTGGCAATGATCAGCCAGCCGTCATAGGTGATATTGATACCCATGACCGGTCCCGTGACTTCCGCGGGCAACTGGAACTCACGTTTTTTGACAATGGCCGAGCGAGAATCGTTGGGATCGGCATCACCGTAAGCAGTGATAAGGCCGGTCTTGCTGCCGACGAAATAGGTGTGGTTCTTGTCCAGCAGGGTGTACAGGTTGGCCAGGTCCTTTAGCTTGCTCATTTCACCGAGGGCGCGGTAGATGGCGAAGATACCATCATTACTGTTGTTGAAGCCGGCAATCGATTCCTCAGCGCGCTCCTGGTCATAGATTTCAGCGCCGGGGAAGAAATATTCATCCAGTACTTCGTAGGTATCAAAATCCACTTTGACGATGCGGTCGATTCCGTTGCCCCAGAACACGCGTCGGCCATCGGGATAGACGCCGGAGGTGACGGCACCGAAATGTGCAGGCCCCACATGGTTGTACTGGATCTCATCCGCACGCAGGGTTCGGGAAGGGCCTTCGGGTCCCTGCTGTGCCACCGCGTCCTGCTGTGCGGGGTCGTTATGCGCCATGGCGTTGCTGGAATCAGCCAACCAGGAATTTCTTGGCGCCATATTGGGGGTGGCAGCCAGACTCTGGCTCACCAGAGCGCAGCTGGCGAGCAGGGCACACACAGCATTGACCGTGTTGCGAGTTACTCTGTTCATGGTTATCTCAACCTCACGTTGTGCTCGAAATGGTATGACGGAAATGGCGCTACGGCGCCGATTGGTGACCCTATTATAGGTGGATTCACGAGCGCAGGTGTCCGCGCCGGTAGACTTGTACAGAATCGTATTTTACAGCCAAGTTATTGTTTATAGATGAATAATAAGTTTGATATTGCAGGATCGATCTCATCCAGACAGAGATTTCCTGTATTCTGCGGGGGTTTGCTCGTAGCAGCGCCTGAAATGCTTGTAAAAGGTGGACTTACTGCTGAAACCAGCCTGCAGCGCTATATCCAGCATGGCCAGGCGTCGGTACTGCGGATCTGGAATCAGTCCCTTCGCCTTCTCCGCCCGATACCCATTCACGTAGTCATAGTAGGTTTTCCCTTCGGTATTGATGGCCTGGCTCAAATCGTGAATGGAAACCCCGACCAGATCCGCCAACTGGGGTAATTTAAAATCGCTGTCGAGGTAGGGTTCCTGTTGCTGCATGACCGCGTTGGCCAGTTGGAAGATCTGCCGGCTGGTCGATTTGTCCAATACAGAACGCTGGTATTTTCGCGGTTCAGTGGCTGCCGCCTCGCGCTCAGTTGCCACTTCAGCAGAAACCGGGGCGGGCGCCGGCGCGGAACTGGCAGCGGCATTATCTGTCACCCCCTCCAGCAATAAGCCCCGCCGTAAGCCGTTGATCGCGATAACGTAGAACAGCACGATATAACAACCCAACTCCAGCAGTCGCCGCGGTTCGTTCTCAAGTCCAAACACCAGTCCTGCCACATCCAGTACGGCGATCAGCGTGTAGGCCAGCAGGGCAACTATCAGTATGCGCCGTAGCCAATCCAGGGTCAGCGCCTCAATGCTGGAGTAGGTTTCCCGAATGCGTTGCTCGTAGGCCGGCAACAAATGCCGGGCCAGGAGCAGGTAGGCGAGAAACCACAGCGCACCCACCGCAATATGGATACTGCGATAGAGATATTGCGGATCGTCAGCGGAAATAAGAAAGGCCCGCTGTGCGCCCGTGCTGGTGACATCGTAAACCAATAGCGAAGTAACGGTAGCCACAATAGCCGGAAAGAAATGCCACAGGTAACGTCGCTGCCAGATGAACCCTTCGCTGACCAGTGACAGTACGTAGAGGTACAACAGGGGTCCGGTGGTAAATGCAAGGTTTTGAAACAGGAATACGTGGGGCGGCAGTGAGATACTACCGAAGCCGAAGAAAAACAACATGAACTTGCAGAACTTGACCAGGATAAAGGCGGCCAGCAAGCGATTCGACGTTCGCCCGATGGGGGAGACCCTGAGTATGATGACAAACAGGAACAGGCTCTGTCCGGCGACAAACAGTGCCAGGTAGGAAAGAAAGGCATTCATGGCAGCAGCGGGAAAAAATCCCCTGCAGTCGCGGTGCCCTGTTTGCGCTGCGGGCCGAACAGCACTGGCGCAACCCGGCAACCGTGCTCCCCAAAAAAGCCGAGGTCTTCATGACTGGCCGTTACTGGCATGCGCTTTCCCTGAGCTAGTGAGTATTATTGCCACCGCAAGGAAAGATCATACCTGAACCCGCGCGCCGGTGAAGGGCTTAACCTACAGAACGTTGGCTCTCACTCCAGTACTGGGCACGCACCGCCTTCTTGTCGGGCTTGCCCACTGCAGTCAGGGGAATGCTCTCCACGTAATCGATGGATTTGGGCGCTTGTACGGAACCCTTGGCCGCTTTGACCATGTCGGTCAATTCCCCGGTCAACACAGCGTCGCCTGCAACGCCGGGCTTCAGCACGATGACCGCCTTGACGGCTTCACCCCACTTCTCGTCTGGTACGCCGATCACCACAACCTGTGCCACCGCTGCGTGCGCGGACAAGACATCCTCCACCTCACGGGGAAATACATTAAACCCGCCGGATACCACCATGTCTTTCTTACGATCGACAATATAGAGGAAACCTTCTTCATCCAGGCGGCCGACATCGCCGGTGTGCAACCAACCACCGGCCATGGCTTCTTCGGTTTGCTCCGGCATGTCCTTGTAGCCCTTCATGACCAGGGGGGCGCGGACGCAAATTTCTCCGGGTTCACCTGCCGCCACTGGATTGCCGTCGTCATCCAGCAGGGCCAGGTGTATCCATGGCGCCGGTCGGCCGCAGGAACTCAGGCGTTCCGGTTTGCTCAGGTCGTGTTCCTTCCTCTTCATATTGGCCAGCACCATGGGCGCCTCCGACTGGCCGAAGAATTGATAGAAAATCTGTCCCCATTTTTCTAGCCCCTCTTGCAGGCGGGCCGGGCTCATGGGCGAGGCGCCGTAAAAAATCGTCTCCATGCTGGACATGTCGGCACCGGCGGAGCGGGGTGAATCCAGCAGGAAGTAAAGCATTACCGGCACCAGCATGGTGGCGGTGATCTTGTGCTGCTCCACCATGTCGTAGAACTCATCCGGGCTGAAACCCTGCATCACGTAGAAGGCGCCGCCTTTTTGCAGTACCGGAATAAAGAACGCGGCCGCCGCATGGGACAGGGGCGTGGCGATGAGCATGCGCAGGTCTTCGGGAAACTCCCACTCCGCCATCTGGATCATGGTCATGTAAGCCGTGGATTGGTAGGTACTGAGTACGCCCTTGGGTTTGCCGGTGGTGCCGCCGGTGTAGGTGATGGAAGACACGTCACCGGGTGCTATATCAGGGGCGACCAGTGCTTGTGGTTCAAAACCCTCAGCCAGGGCAAGGTAATCCTCACCCGCGTCATTGGGACCCAATCCCAGCAGCAGCAATTGCGGGAAACGCTGTTGCAGCTCGACGGCCCGTTGTACAAACAGATTGGAGTCAAACACCAGGGCGTCTATTTCGGCATGTTCCAGCACGTAGGCATGGTCGTCCAGGGAGCCTGATGGGTGCAGCGGGCACCCCATACAGCCGGCCAATTGCATGGCCGCGATATTGGAAAGCACCTCGGGGCGGTTTCCTGAGATCACGGCAATTTTACTCCCCTTGCCCAGTCCTTTACTCTGCAGGGCCTGCACCATCTGGCTGGTGGAGCGCCGCACGTCAGAGTAGCTGGCACAGTTGTCGCCCAGATACAGGCAGGGTTCGTCACCGTATCGATTGAGGCCGTCGATCAATAGTTGGGGCATCAGCGGCGGCTGGTGAATACTGTCATTCATTACAGGACTCCTGAGTTTGTGCGAAGGAACATAGGCCCGCAGCAGTGGCCGGCCATTGATGTCGGTGGCCGGATATCGCTGACACAATGCGCAGGGGTCAGCCCGCCAGCTTGAGACCCCTGCGCAATGCCTCCAGACCCTCTGCCGCGCCGCGCTGGGAAACGGCGGCATCTATCACTAACTCCGAGCCGTGAAAGGTGCCTGGATAACTGTGTAACTCGACATTCACGCCGGCCTGCAGCAATTTGAGCGCGTACTCGATGCCCTCATCGCGCAGCGGGTCAAATTCCATCGTAGAAACGTAGGCCGCTGGCAGACCGCGCAAATCATCAATGCTGGCCCGGGCGGGCGCCGCCGTGTAGGGAACATTTTCGCCACCGGGGCTGTAGTCATTCCCCAGGTAGTACTTCCAGCTGTTTATGGCGTTGGGCCGATTCCACAGCGGGGTATCGGTGAACTCGGTCATGCTGACAGTGGCCAAGCGGTCGTCCAGTTCCGGAATCCCCAGGTATTGAAAGCAGATGGCAGGGCCGCCGCGATCCCGTGCCAATAGAACCAGGCTGGCGGTCAGGCCGCCACCGGCACTGCCGCCGCGTACCGCTATGCGGGCGGGATCAACATTCAGCGCTTCGGTATTAGTGTGTAACCATTGCAGGGATGCGTAGCAATCTTCCAGTCCGGCCGGGTAGGGATCTTCCGGTGCCTTGCGGTAGCCAGTTGATACAACCACGATACCCAACTCGCGACATACGCTAACCGGCCCCGCGTGCTCGCTGTCCAGGTTACCCACCACAAAGCCGCCACCGTGAATATAGAGCAAGCCGGCAGTGGTCGCTGACAAATCCCGGGGTTTGTAAATTCTGATCGGCACCTCCAGCGCGCCTGCCGGGCCGGGAATGTTGCGGTCCTCGATTTCTACTCCAGTCTCGTCGATTGAATCCCCCATCAGGGCAGACATTTCCGCGATGCCTGCGCGGGCCTGTATCGGATCGTCAAATTCCAGGGTGGGCATAACTTCAAGAATGGCACTGAGTTCCGGATCGATGTTATAGCTCATGTGTCGTCTCTGTCTGTGGTGGCTATATTAGTTTAGAGCGCGTGTGATTTTCTTCCAACTTTTCATTGCCCTTGTCATTACCAGAGTACGTGAAAGGCCAATAATTCATACTAGGAATAAAGGGGTTTTAACCCTACACTGTAGTTGCGGTACCCATCCATTCAGGAGTGTGGAACAATGTTGGAGAAAGAACTGGCGCAAGCAGTTAAATTAGCGCAGCGGGCGAACATGGAAGTGAGCAAGTTGAAAACGAATTTGCTCAAGGAAGCGAAGAAAGCGGTAGCACAGGGTAAGCGGGAATTGGCGGAGGCGCGCAAGAAACAGGCCTCTGCCAGTGCGCGTTTGAAGAAGGCGCGTGCCTCGCTTCGAAAAAAACCCAGTACAGATGCTGAAAAGCGAGTCGGCGAGCTGATCACGCAAGTGAAGCAGGTGGCGGAAACCACGAGGGAGATTGCGAAAGCATTTGCCGATGCCATGGAGCGCTGGGTGCCATTGAAAACTGATGCGATGCTGGAAGAGCGCAAAGCCAAGGCGGCTGACCGCGCTGCGGCAGCTGTAGAAAAGGTAGCGGAGCGCCAGGCCAGAGCTAAAGCCAGGAAGAATCCGGCCAAAAAGAAAGCCGTGCCGAAGAAAAAAGCTGCGGCCAAGAAAAAAGCGCCTGCGAAGAAAAAGGCCGCCGCCAAAAAGAAGGCTGTGAAGAAGAAAGCGCCTGCGAAGAAGAAAGCAGCGCCGAAGAAAAAAGCCGCTCCCAAGCGCTAGGCACACCGCAACCGACAGGGCTGGCGCTGGTAGCGCTGCCCTGCCGTAACTCACAGTCACCGCAGCAAAGGGCGACTGAGTCATTACTGTTCCCTCTCCAGTTCTTTGCGCCTCTTGAAAAATTACAGCGGACCGCCTCGGGAAGATTTCAGCTGAGGTCAGAGCGAAAAGCGAACCCTCGCCCGGTTCGGCCGCGAAGTCATGTGGTTCAACCCGATTCACGACCGCGCCATCATGCTGATTCTGGCGGCGCGCTTTGGCATCTCTGCTATTATCCCGACTGACGAACTGCGCGGGCGACCAACGCCTGGGGTATAGAAGGTATTGTGTTATGGCTGATGTATTGTTCGACGCCGAGGCATTATTGACACAGGCCCGGGCTGCAACCGGGTTGGAAAATTTCGGTGCCGACCACTTCCGGGAAGGTTTACAGGTACTGCTGGAAACCTACGACCGCAATGTGCAGGACCCTGGTAGCAGAAACAAATGCCGGGAGACAGTGCAGGGCCGCTTGATTACCCGGCTGAAAATGCAGGCTGCCTTTGACCGCCACCCGGAAATACTGGATATAGAGCTGAAGACGCCGATGTTCGTCACCGGTTTGCCTCGCACCGGTACCTCGGCCCTGGTCAACCTGCTGGCCAGTGATCCCGCCACCAAGGCCCTGCTGCTGTGGGAAATTCATTATCCTGAGCCGCTGGAGGGCCTGAAGCCCGGTGCTCCCGACCCCCGCCATATGGGTATGGTGGAGTACATGGAGGCCAATCGGAACCCGGAATTTGACAGGATTCACTACGCGCACCCGGATCTTCCCGAGGAGTGTGTGATGATGCACGCCTACTCCTTCGACGGTGTGCAAACCGGCTGGGAGATCATGCTGGAACCCTATTCCAGCTGGTTCCAGAATCACGATCTCAAGCCGCTATACCGCGAGTTCCGCGACTACCTGAAATTGCTGCAATGGCAGCGCCCCGGGGAACGCTGGCTGTTGAAGGCGCCGGCGCACATGTGGGCCCTGCCGGAAATTGTCGAGCTGTTTCCCGATGTATCGGTGGTGTGGGGTCATCGCGATGTGGTTGGGGTAACTTCTTCAATTTGCTCCATGACCCATATGATTATGGGCTTGTATATGTACGGCGGTAAGCCGGCTAAGACCGACGCCAAACAGTTGGGTCCCACGGTGATGGAGTGGTATGCGCGCTCACTGGAGCGGGGCATGGCCGATCGCGAGAAGCTGCCCGCGGAACGTTTTACGGATTACACCCACGATGGATTCGTGGAGGACTCGATGGTTACCGCTGCGGCGATCTATGCGCACTTCGGTATGGAAATGACATCAGCTATTATTAGCGCCCTGCAAGCGCATATGGATGCCCACCCGCAGAACAAGCACGGCAAGCACCAACACAAGCTGGATCAGTTCGGGATGAGCGAGGAGCGGGTGCGGGAGCGTTTCGATTTCTACCTGAAGGACAACCCCTGGTTGTAGTGCTGCAGTCATCTTTACCCGCAACAAAGTCTACTTGAATACTTTTGCGAACTTGTTCAGAGGCTCCTTAGTTTAATTTCTGAATATAATTACGCCAGTTAATAGTCTGGCCCGGAATCAGGACAGACTGTTGCCGCCGTCGATGAGGTGGTCTGCGCCGGTTATGAAGGCGGACTCGTCAGAAGCCAGAAAAACCACCAGCGCCGAGACTTCTTCCCGGGTGCCGACCCGCTCCAGGGGCGTGCTTGAATTCAACCGCTCCAAGGCAGTTTCCGCCTCGGCGGAGTTGAACATGCCGGTGTTGTCGATGGCACCGGGCAGAATCGCATTGACCCGGATATTGTGCGGCCCCAACTCACTGGCTGCACATTTGGTGATGCCTCGCACCGCCCACTTGGAACTGCTGTACACGCTGTAAAAGGGCATGCCCACCTTGCCAGCCAGTGACGACAGGTTGATGATGGATCCGCCCCCACCAGCTTGCATCACCGGTGCTACCTTCTGGATGCCCAGCCAGGTGCCCGCCACGTTGACATCCAGGATCTTGCGCAGCCTGTCCACGTTTTCTTCCGCAAAGCTGCCAAAGGAGTGGATGCCGGCGTTGTTTATGAGTATATCGATGCCACCGAAAGTGTCCTGGGTGAGACTGACCACGCGCTCCCAGTCCGCCTCGGAGCTGACATCCTGTTGGCAAAAGGCGGCATTCGCCCCCAACTCCTTTGCCAGGAGCTGTCCCGCGTCTTCATTAATATCGGTGAATACCACGCGGGCGCCCTCTGCCACCAGACGCCGGGCGTGAGCCTCGCCCATGCCGCTGGCGCCACCAGTGAGCAGCGCGGTTTTGTTTACGAGTCGTTGCATGTTGCTTTCCTCCGAACCCATGTTAACCCGGTATCAGCCGCACGGGCATTTGCTTGAAGCCGTGAATACTGTTGCTGCGAATAAATGCGGGTTCGCCCGTCATTTCGATAGCGGCGAAGTGTTTGAAGAATTCCTCAAAAAATATCTGTGCCTCCATGCGGGCCAGGTTGGCGCCCAGGCATAGATGAATGCCGTGGCCAAAAGCCAGGTGGGGGTTGGGGTCGCGTTCGATGTTGAATTCCATGGGGTCAACAAAGACCTCTTCATCAAAGTTAGCCGAGCTGTAGAGCATGACCACCCGCTCGCCCTCGCGAATTTTCTGGCCCCGGATTTCGGTATCGCAGGTGGCGGTGCGGCGGAAGTGGTGCAGGGGGCAGGTCCAACGCAGCATTTCCTCTACCGCTGTGGGTAGCAGTGCGGGCTGGTCTTGCAGGCGTTGGTACAGCTCGGGGCGCTGTATGAGTTCGTACATGCCGCTGCTGATGAGCCCGCGGGTGGTCTCATTTCCCGCTACGGTAATCTGGATGAACAGGGAGGCAAATTCCATTGCGTCCACCAGGTGCCCGCCCACCTCGGTATTGATCAGCAGGGAGATCAGGTCAGCGCCGCCCTGATCCTTGCGTTCCACTGCCAGTTCGTAGCCGTAGCTACCCATCTCTACTGAAGCCTGGTTGATTTCCTCGGGGCTGCCGCCCAGGTCAGGGTCGCTGCCGGAAGTCTGCATATCGGACCAGGTCCGGATCTGGGCCCACTTCTCCTCTGGTATTTCCAGCATGGAGCCAATGACCGCGGTGGGCAGATCTCCCGCCAGCGATTCCACGAAGTTTACTTCGCCAATTTCGCGAGCCTCTGACATGATTTTGCGGGTAATGGCGCGCACCTTTGGTGCCAGGTCTGCCAGCATTTTAGAGGTGAAACGGGTGATCACCGCGCGCCGGATGGGACCATGATTGGGTGGATCCATGCCCAGTAACTGGCCCCGGGCCATGGCCAGGATGTCTGGCTCCAGGTCATCCACCATGACAAAACCCTGTTGGGCAGAGAAGGTTTTATTATCGCGGGAGACCTGTAATACATCGGCGTGTTTGCTGATGGCCCAGTAGCCACCCCCGTCCGGGTGCTGGTGCCAGTGCACCGGCGAGTTTTCCCGCAGCCAGGCAAACTGCTGGTGGGGAATGCCCCGCAGGTAGTTGTCGGGGTTGTACACGTCTATGTGCATGTTATCTCCGAAGGCGTCGCAGGGCGGTGTCAGGTTTGTGAAAGTATGCCGTCGAAGAGTGCGCGGGCTTCTTCCAGCTTGTCAAACACGGGATAGTCGTTGCGCGTAGCCCAACTGGTCAACACATTGTTGAGGGTGCCGACAATCATTTCCGAGAGAATATCGGGAGAGTACCGCTGGCTCAGGTCACCTGAGGTCTGACCGGCCCGGAACACCTCGCGAAACTGATCCTGAATGCTAAGGCTGATATCCCGCAGGTAGTTTTCTTCCTCAAGGGAACTGGGGACCACCAGGATAAGCTTGCGGTCGATATCGGAATAGCTGGCAATGTTGCCTTCCATATAGTCGATCATCGCGGACACCCGGGCGCGGGTGGTGTGGTGATTGGTCATGATCTCCTCGATCATGCCTTCCGCCGTATTGAAGACACGGGTACGGCTCAGTTCCCGCAACAGGGCCTGCTTGTCCGGGTAGTAACCATAAAAGGTACGCCGGGCAACATCGGCGGCCACGCAGATCTGCTCGATGCTGGTGTCCTTGATGCCCCGATCCTTGAACAGGGCGTAGGCGGCCTCCTGGATGCGCCCGCGGATTTCCTGTTTGCGTTTTTCTCGGCGGCCGCCGCGCCCACCCTGGGTTCCAGGGTCAGGGCGTTGTGGCTTTCGGCTGGCTGTGAGGGTCTCGGTAGCGTCCATTAATTTCAGCCATCAGTTGCATTTGGAAGGAGTATAGTATATAAAAGTATACAAATGAGCACAATTGCTCAAATGTTTATTTTTATGACTTGCAGGTATAAACGCAGGAGTCCTTATGTCTGATCGTCTTATCGTGGTGTCATCCGACTGCCATGCCGGTCTTCCCATTGCCGAATACAAGCCCTACATCGATGAGAAATATCACGAGATGGTCGATTTGGTAGTTCCTATCACTATCGAGATGTCGCAGAAAGCCTCGGAGAGTTTCCTGATCAAGGAAATCAACGACGAGTGGCGCCAGGGCATCGAAACGGAACTGACCGGTGCCTGGGTGTATGAAGAGCGGGTCAAGATGCTGGACCAGGACGGCATCGCCGCGGAGATTATTTTCCCGGACGGTATCACCGAAATAAACACGCCACCCTTTGGTGCAGGTCTTTCCATGCCCACCAAAGACATGGTGCCGGAACTGCAATGGGCGGGTGCCATGGCCCACAACCGCTGGTTGTCCGAGTTCTGCGCCAATAACCCGGACCGTCATCACGGGGTCGGCATCATTCCCCTGTTATGGGACGTTGAGCTGGCGGTGACTAACATGCGTTGGTGTGCAGACAACGGCTTGCGGCATGTCATGATCCCGGTACAGACGCACGAATTCCCCGGCTACAACCACATCAAGTACGACCCCTTCTGGGAAGCCTGCCAGGATCTGGGGGTCATGGTCCATTTCCATTCCGGCCCCGGCCCCATGGAGAATTACTTCGGTCCCGGCTGGCCGGCGGAATCCTCCGCAGACCGGCCTGGCGCGATGGGACTGTATGTGTCCGAGGTGATGTGGTGGCTGTATCGGCCGCTGGGCTTCATGATCTGGGGTGGGGTGTTTGAGCGCTTCCCGAAACTCCGCGCCTGCATGACCGAGGGTGGCACCAACTGGATGCTGGAACCCTGGCTGCGGATGCTGGATTTTCATGCCACAACCGGGCCGGAATCCGCCAAGCTTGGCGACTACACCGGCCACCTGTCCATGCAACCCTCGGAGTACTTCATGCGTAACATCGGTGTGGGCGCGTCCTGCGCGAAGCGCGCGGACCTGGAAGTCTGTCGCTTCCTGGGCAAGGACAAGTTGATGTGGGGCAGTGACTTCCCCCATCCGGAGGGTACCTGGCCGCAGACCCGGACCCGGCTGGAAGAGAACTTCGGCGGTCTCCCGGAAGCGGATATCCGCAAACTCCTGGGCGAGAACGCGATTGCGTGGTACGGCATGTCCCGGGAAGCGCTCAAACCCATTGCGGACCGCATTGGTCCTGAAGCTAGCGTATTTCAATAAGGAGTTGTCGAGATGAGTCTCGGAGTGTGTGAGTCAAAGAGCCAGGAGGGGCCAGGCTTCCCCATCGGTTGGTATTCTGTGGGGCGCGGCCGCGATCTTGGGGTAGGGGAGGTGCGGGACGTCAAAGCGTTTGATCGTGAACTGGCCCTGTTTCGAACCCGTTCGGGTGTCGCCGTGGTCACCGATGCGTTCTGCCCACACCTGGGCGCACACCTGGGAGTTGAGGGCCGGGTTGTCGGAGAGACAATTCGCTGTCCCTTCCACGGCTGGAGATTCGACCTCCAGGGCAAATGCGTGGAAATTCCCTATTGTGAGGAGATTCCGGAGCGTGCCAGGGTCCGTACCTGGCACGTCAGCGAGACCAATGGTGACATCATGGTCTGGTATCACCCGGCGGAAGAGCCACCGACGTGGGAAGTACCGGAACTGGAAGAACTGACCAGCGATGAGTGGAGCCAGCCCCAGTACTGGGAGGTCACCATCCCCAACCACGTGCAGAATATTGCAGAAAATACCTGCGACCCGGAACACTTCCAGTATGTGCACCGCATGCAGGACACTCCCCCCAGTAAAGTGGACATCGCCGATGACGGTCGTGTGTTGCACATGGTGGCCGATGCCAGCCAGGCGGCCCACCCCAACACTCTGGATGTCACCATGCACAACCCGGGCCTGGCCATTGTGCGAACCATCTATGGTCCGCAAGCGGAAATGCTGGTGTATTCCACGGCCCAGCCCACCACGCTGGAAGAAACCCATATGCGCTGGACACTGACCGTGCGCAGGGAGATTGTTGACCTGGTGGGTGATGATGTGATGCGTGGAATCAAAGCGGGCATTAACGACGACTTGCCCATCTGGCGTCACAAGATTTACCGCGAGAAACCTGTTTTCTGTAAAGGAGACACCTCCCTGGTGGGCTTTCGGAAGTGGGTGCGCCAGTTCTACCTGGATTGATCCCTCAAGCACAATCCGTAGAAGCCTATAACCCAGGCGTTAAACGTTCCTGACCGAAGTACTGAAGAGCTAATTATCCAACCATTAAAGAGGAAAACCCATGACTGATTCCATCCAAGGCAACACCGGCGACATTCTCAACTGGCCCATGCTCAAGATCACCTATCGCACTGATCCTGCAAACATCGCTGCTCTGCTGCCCCCCGGCATCGAGCCCGGTGCGAAACCTCACGTGAACCTGACCATCTATAACTTTCCGGTGCCCAACGTGCCCGAGTATGGCGTGGTCACCACGGTAGATGCGGATTACAACGGCACCGCCGGTGAATACACACTGGGTTACGGCATTGACCAGGAGTCCGCTATATTCATGTCCCAGGAAATGAATGGGCAGCCCAAGTATCCCTGCGACACCACCTACTATCGGTTTATGGATCAGGTGGTAGCGCGTTGCACCCACCAGGGCTATACCTTTGTGGAATTCAATGGCACCTGCACCGGCGTGGAAGAGCCCATGGATGAGTGGGTACAGAATGAATGGTGGATCAAGGTGTCCCGCGCGGTAAGCGCCGGTGGTCCTGCAACCGGTTACGATTTTCCGCCCCACGTGGTGCATGTGGCCAGCAAGTATGGCACCCAACGCCGCGAGGTGGTTGAGGGTGAATTGATACTGCGCGACAGTCCCTGGGATCCGCTGGCCAGCAAGCTGCCCATGCTGGAACAGGTTTCCGCCCACCTGTGGTGGCCGATCTTCCTCAACCGCGAGATGAAACTGGCCGGCCCACTGGATCCCGAGGGCTTTCTTCCCTTCGCCGACACTATCTCGGGTTCTCGCTGGCCCGGGCAAAATGGTGGACCCGTTCGTTAAGGGTCTCCCCGCACTGCGCTCTATTTACAGCGGGTAATCCACTGGCTGGTTATGTTGTCAGCCAGATTGATTGAAGTGGCGGTTATTCATTAACGCCAATCATCTTGGCATCAGCATGGAAAGGAAGCTGGCTGCAGAACTCGGGATCTATAGGTAATTCCACTTGCCGCCACAACGGTTCCCAGCAGCCGTGTTGTTCCAGCAGAGCCTTTGCCGTGCTCTGGTCGGCAGGAGCCAGCGCATTGAAATGACCCCGCAGCCGCTGCAGGCACCAGACCCGGTATTTGGACCAGCGTGCACCGCGGTATCGAACGCCGCCGATTTCCGCGTCGAAG
>JAPUKZ010000171.1 GCA_027295405.1 Gammaproteobacteria bacterium | reverse complement strand
CTGGCCTGCCAGCTCAGCCATCCCAATACGATTGAAATCTATGATTATGGGCGCACGCCGGCCGGCATTTTTTACTATGCCATGGAGTATCTCGACGGCTTCTGCATCGATTCCATGGTGCAGGTGGCCGGCCCAGTGCCTCCGGGGCGGGTGGTGCACCTGCTGTCGCAGGCCTGCGGTTCACTGGCGGAGGCCCACGCCCGGGGCTTTCTCCATCGCGACATCAAGCCGAGTAATATCATGGTGACCCAGCTTGGCGGTGTCTATGACACCACCAAGGTCCTTGATTTCGGTCTCGCCAAAGACCTGGCCAGTGACGATCGGAGTGAGGCCGATATTATTGCCGGTACACCGCTTTATCTCGCGCCGGAAGTGATCCTCTCGGCCGAAAGTTACAGTGCGCAGTCGGATTTGTATGCCCTCGGCGCCCTGGCGTACTTCATGCTTTGCGGCCAGACAATTTTCCCCCCGGCTGAAATGTCCGAGATCCTGGCCATGCAGTTGGAAGATAAAATCCCGTTTCCCTCCGAGCGCCTGGGCCGTTCCCTGCCCGAAGAGCTTGAATACCTGGTGATGGCTTGCCTGGCCAAAGATCCGGCGCAGCGCCCAGTCAGTGCCGTGCGCCTGGCGACCATGCTGGCAGCTTGTGACTGCCCGGCCTGGACTCCGGAGGACGCGCGGCTCTGGTGGCAGACCTATGGGGAGGCCGCCGGCAATGTCTCGCGGCCCGACAGGAGCCTCGGTACCGCCAATGCCGCCGGGGTGGAGAGTATGTTCGACGCTGCGCGGATGTGAGCGCTTGATTATCGATGACTAGCGAGGCGGATAATACGAAACGTGCAGTCTGGATGGCTGTCGTTGTCGCGATGATGGCCGTCGGGCAGTCGGTTGCAGCCCGGGCGGTACGTGATGGCTTTTTCCTGTCCCAGTTTCCTGTCAGCGAATTGCCCAAGATGATCGTTTGTGGCGCGACCCTGAGTGTCATCGTTGTGCTCGGCACGACCCATTTGCTGCGCCAGGTTGCACCGGCACGAAGTGTACCCTGGATGTTCGGGGCCAGCGCCGTACTCTTTGCACTGGAATGGTTGCTGGCCCTGTACCAGACCGGGATCGCTGCGATCATTCTCTATTTGCATGTGATGAGCCTGGTTGCCCTGGTTGCCTCCGGTTACTGGTCTGTGGTGAGCGAGCGCTTTGACCCGCACACGGCGAAGCGCTGGATTGGACACATCGGCGGGGGTGCCACACTGGGCGGGGTGCTCGGTGGGGCAGCGGCCTGGTGGGGTGCTTCGCGGGTGGATGTTGCCAGCATGATACTGGCGCTGGCGATCCTGAATGTCTGCTGCGCACTGGGAGTGAAACAGCTTGGCGCGGGTAGCCGTCCCATTGTTGGCAGGCGGGATGAGCAGGCGGGCGGGATAACCATTCTCAGGCAAACGCCATACTTGCGTAACCTGGCCCTGCTGGTGGCCGCGGGGGCGTTCTGCCAGGCCTGTTATGACATCGTGTTCAAATCCCGTGTCGCCGAACATTACTCCCAGGGCAGTGAATTGGTTGCTTTCTTTGCCCTGTTTTACATGGGTCTCAATGTCATCACTTTCCTGGTGCAGAATTTGCTGACACGTCGCTGCCTGCAAAGCTACGGGCTCAGCTTTGCGGTGGGCACCTTGCCGGGTTCGGGGCTGTTACTGGGCGGCCTGGCGATATTCTTTCCGGGGCTGGGCACGGCCATAGCCATGCGCGGCGGTATTGGTGTGATTGAGAACTCCACTTACCGCTCTGGCTACGAACTGCTGTATACGCCAGTTCTCCCCCATAAAAAGCGTCCCACCAAGACAATTATCGATGTCGGCGGAGAAATGTCCGGGGGTATTTTGGGCGGCGTTTGCGCCATGGCCATTTTTGCCGTCGTGCCCAATATAGCCAACGGCGTGCTGGTTGCGGCCGGCATGCTGGCCAGTGCCGCGGGGATCTACATTACACGGAGGATACGTGTCGGCTACGTAAATTCACTGGCAGATAGCCTGGAAGCGGGCCATATTGACCTCGAAGAGGCAGCGTTTGGAACCGCGCAGCGCGTCCTGACAGCCCCGGTCTCAGCAGGGCCGGCGGAGGCCGTAGCAGCCGATCCCAGCCTGGCTCCGGGCTACTTCCTGCGAGATGCCCTCAGGGATTACATGCAGGAACGCCGGCGTGCGCCACCACCGGATTCGGCTAAGCTTCCCCCCTGGCAGTATGCACCGCTGACGCTGGCAGACCTGCCACCGCCGGCATCGGAAGCGCTGGACGAGCTGACCCTGGCGATTGTGTGCTTGCGTTCCGGAAATGAGCAGCAAATACGCCGCGTACTCAATGAGAAGACACCGCTACCGGCAGAGTTGGTCAGTGTGGTGCTCCCGCTACTGGATTCTCCCGCCGTGGCCGAGGACGCGGCACTGGCGCTACGCCGCGTTGCCCCGGCACATATCGGCGCGCTGCTGGACGCTATTCGCTCGGAGCGAAATCCCATGGCTCTGCGACGTAGCATCTGCGATCTTCTGGGCGGGATTCCGATTCAACGCTGCGCGAATGGCTTGCTCGAATTTCTGGATACCGATGACCTGGAGCTGCGCCTTCGCGCGGCTTCAAGCCTGCTGCGTATCAGGCGCGCCAACCCCGAACTGCAAATTCCGCGGCAACGGATATTTGATTTGGTCGGTCTGGAGGCGGGGTACTGTCGCCGCACCTGGTTTACGCAGGCATCACTGGACCCGCGCATAAACGCCACGCCGCCAGTAGAGACTGGCGTTGGACGACGCGTGATCCAGGGGGTTACCTATATCTTTACGCTGTTGCTGACCGTACTGGAGCAGCAGCCAACCATCCTGGCAGTGCGGGCCCTGGCGCAGAGCTCCGCCGCACAGCGCGGAACCGCGGTTGAGTATATCGAGAATGTGCTTCCGGCCCACTTACTGCGTGAATTGCGCCCCTTGCTCCTCGACACCCGCCTGGCACTGGGTAAGGTGAGCGCACGCTCTGACATACTGGCGGAATTAAGCCGGAGCCGGCAAAGTCAAGCCGATGAACTTGCCGAGCTGCGGGCACATATAGACACACTGCGCGGGAAACGGCGGAGTACCGATACGGCAGCCGATCCCGACTGATTTTCGAGAGGGACCTGGCCCCCTGCCTGCATCAGGGGCGTGGATAGATCAATTCGCGTTCGGCGATATTCTCAGGCCATACCAGCCGTCGCCGGTTGTCCTGCCACTGCAGCAAGTAGTTCGATTTCCCCACCTGGCGGCCGGTTTCGTCCACCCGATAATGGCCCAGAAGCGAGCGAAAACGGAGCTTGCCAAGTTGCTCACGAAGGGCATCCTTGTCCGTGGTGCGCGCCAGGCGCACCGCCGCCTCAATCACCTGCCCGGCGCTGTAGCCAATGGCGGAATGCACACCCGGGTTGCGACTGTATTTCTGGCGGTAGCGATAGGAAAAGTCCTGGGCCTTGGGCAAACGAACGGTACGCAACCATTGGACGACACCCACCACTCCCTCGATGTTGTTATAAAGCAAGTCACTGAATTCGCGCAGGGCTGGCCCAACTGTCAGTGCCACCATATCCACGTCCAGGCGTTCACCGGGACCCAGGGCGCGCCCGATGGCAACGGAATCCTCCAGGTAAGTTGCCCCCAGTGCGATATCAGCATCAGTATTCTTGAGCTTGATCGCCAACTCGCTGAAATCCGACTGTGCGAGTGGGTATTTCTCGTCCATTACTATTCGCAAGCCCTGATTTTTGGCCTCGCGTCGAATACCTTGCGCCACATCAATGGAGAACTCTGCGTCCGCGTAGAACAGGGCAACAGTCTTTGCTCCCCGCTCGGCCGCAGCTTTCACGGCGGGGTCCATGTAATTGGAAGACGGCGTATCGATGCCGAAGATATTCTTGTAGCCGCGCTCCCAGATCACATCCGCAGAGGCTGCCGTCGACACCATCGGGAAGTTGTATTCCTCGGCAATGTCACTGGCCCGGAGCGTCAATTCGGAAGAATAGGGCCCGATCAACAAATCGACCTTGTCCTCGTTGATCAGCTTCCGATATAGCCATGCGCTGCGGGCGGCATCGGAATGATCGTCGTAATGCACCAATTCAACCGCCCGGCCCAACAGCATGCCCCGGGCGTTGATGTCGTCGACCCACATCTTCAAACCTTCCATTTGGGCCGTGCCAAACGCCTTGAACTGTCCGCTCAGCGATTGGGTGGTGCCGATCCGGATAGGCGGCTCGGCGGCGTGGTTTGGCAGCGCCACCAGGAGCAGCGCGGCGGTCACCAGATAATACATGCACCGTCTGAACTTCACCGTGTTAAATCTCCTGGATTGCCTACCACTGTCTATTTTGTGCCTGGTTGAGTAAGGCCAGTACAGCGCTTTGGTTGGAATGGTCATCAGAATGCACCAGCACCGGAAACGGGATGTTCTTGCCTCTTGTCATACCGTTGCCACCCTCACTTTATTTGGCTATATCCAGCTCACGTTTGACGCCATACATCCAGCGCAGAGTTTCGTACTCGAAAGCGGAGCCGGTTTCGTAGTAGCGAAACGGTAGATACGCACGCGTATCAACCGCATCAAACAGCCATATTACCCTGCGTACCGGGGTGGTGAGCACTTCGCGCTGTAACTCGGTGAGGACATAGAGATCGGGTATTAAGCCCAGGCCATCGCGCAGGTTGGAGGGGCCCAGGATGGGTAAGACCAGGTACGGCCCCGGTGAGGCCCCCCAGTGCCCCAGGGTTTGCCCGAAGTCTTCCACCGGTCGCGGGATGCCCGCATCGGTGGCCACGTCGATAAAGCCAAATATACCCACCGTGCTGTTGACCAAAACCCTGCCGGTGGACTGGATGGTCTTGCTTGGGCTCAATTGTAGAATCGAATTGACCAGCGTGCGGGCGTCGCGGAAATTATTGAAGAAGTTATGGATCCCGACGCGGGCGAATCTGGGTACCACTGCTTTCCACCCGCGCACCACAGGCAGAAAAACATAGCGGTCAAAGTGGTAGTTGAAATTATAGACACGCCGGTTC
>JAPUKZ010000170.1 GCA_027295405.1 Gammaproteobacteria bacterium | reverse complement strand
AGCATGGGATTTGCCTTTCATCCTGTATACCGAGGGCGGTGGTGGGCGCCCCGGCGACACCGATGTGGCTACCCAGATCGCCGGTCTGAATATCAAGTCTTTCTATACCTGGGCCAAACTCAGTGGGCAGGTGCCGCGTATCGCCGTCAACAATGGCTACTGCTTTGCCGGCAATGCCGCCCTGTTTGGCTGCGCGGATATCACCGTTGCCACTCGCTCTTCCTGGATCGGTATGGCCGGTCCCGCCATGATTGAAGGAGGTGGCCTGGGGGTGCACGAACCCACGGCAATCGGCCCTATCTCGGTGCAGGAGAAGAACGGCGTGGTCGACTGTGTTGCCGAGGATGAGGCCGATGCCACCCGCATCGCCAGACAACTGCTGGGTTATTTTCAGGGCGCGCGGGAAGATTGGTCCTGCGGCGAGCAAAGCAGTCTGCGGGATGCTGTGCCCCAAGACCGGCGCTGGGGTTACCCGGTGCGGCGCATTATCGAAACCATCGCCGATACCGATTCCTTTATCGAACTGCGGCGCATCTACGGGCGGCCCATTGTGACCGGCTTCATGCGCCTGGAAGGCAAGCCGGTTGGACTGATCGCCAATGATTGCCAGCAACTGGGCGGGGCGGTGGATGCCGAAGCCGCGGAGAAAGCGGCACGCTTCCTGCAACTCTGTGACGCTTTTGAATTACCGGTGGTATCACTGACGGATACACCGGGGTTTATGGTCGGGCCAGCCAGCGAAACCCAGGCGGCAGTGCGGCGGATGTCCAGCCTGTTTGTCACCGGCGCCAGTATGACAGTGCCGCTGGTGGTAATCTTCCTGCGCAAGGGCTATGGTCTGGGCGCCATGGCGATGGCCGGTGGCAGTTTTGTCGCACCGGTCTATGCCGCATCCTGGCCCACCGGCGAATTCGGCGGCATGGGGCTGGAAGGGGCCGTGCGACTCGGCTACAAGAAAGAACTGGAAGCGGTAGCAGACGAGGCCGAGCGGGAAGCCCTGTTCGACAAGCTGGTGGCGAGAATGTACGAGGTGGGTAAAGCCACCGAGGCGGCCTCGCACCTGGAAATTGACGCGGTTATCGATCCGATCAATACCCGGGAACTGATTATCCAGGCACTGGCCGCCGCGCCCGGGCCGCGCCCTAAACCTGGCAAGCGGCGTACCTTTGTCGATACCTGGTAGATTCTGAGTGTCCACTGGCAAGCACACGGTTTACGCGTCGGCTATCAATGCCATTTTGCAGGTGGCTGAACGCTTTGGGGTGCGCAGGGAGCAGCTGCTGGCCCTGGATCAGCTGCAGCCGGGCTGGTTGCGGCACAGCGGTGATCGCTTGCCGGTGGCACGCCTGTTCGAAATTTACCGGCTGGCGGCGCAGCTCAGTGGCCGCGAGGATATTGGCCTGTACGTGGGACGAACCCAGTATTTTGGTGGGCTCAACCTGCAGCTCTACATGTCCACCCTATGCAATACCTTCAGGGAATACCTGAACCTGGTGCCCAGCATTCTCAGGTTACGGGGCGATATCGGGGAGGTGGTGATACAGCGGGATGGCGAGTTCGTCCGCCTGGAATGGCGCCCGCTGCAGGAGGAGAGTAAAGCCGAGCGTTTCCTCAGCGACGAGGTGCTCAGTTCCGCCCAGGCCATTGTCAATACCCTGTGCATTGACCCGATCCCGGTACGCCGGGCGCATTTCACCTACGCGCCCCCCGGGGACCTGAGCCAGTTGGAACTGGCCTTCGGGACGGATCTGCATTTTGAGCAGCCGGTCAGTTGCCTTTATTTTGATCGCAGTTCCCTCAATTCTCCGATTATCAAGCTGGACTACGAGTTGTCTGAGGATGTGACCGATGCCCTGCAGGATCTGTTTGAGCAAGAGCAGTCCAGCGATCCATTCCTGCATTCGACCCGCCAGGCCGTGGCCCGTGCCCTGCCTACCGGCGAGGTGTCAATTGATGGCCTGGCCACAGAACTGGGCGTTTCCCGCCGCACCCTGCAACGGCGCCTGACCAATCGCAATACTCATTTCATGCAGGTATTGGCAGAAGTGCGCGCTGAACTGGCCGCGCGTTATCTGGCGGACAACCGCCTCGGCATCACAGAAATCGCCTTCCTGCTTGGCTATTCCGATCAAGCCTCCTTTTCCAACGCCTTTCGCGGCTGGAACGGCATGTCCCCCAGCGAGTACCGGACCACACGACCGTAAATCACTGGCGCGCATTCCAAAACGATTGGCGCCCAAACACATGCCCCCTCTATCCACACCTTCTACTATTATTATTACCCGCTGAATTTATTTTCAACGCGCTGAACTCGCAGCGCCTTGGAACCCGACGCGGCACGAACCGGGGTCGGGACGGTCCGCCGCAGCGGCCGATGTGGGTAAGTCCGCAGGACTTATCCCCACGGCCCTGACCCCTGCCAGCGTGACCACCAAACCAGAAAAGGACCCCAATGTCCCTAACCTTCGACTCAGCCCGTCTTCCCAACCCCCACATCACTCCCGAACACGAGGAATGGCGCGCTCAACTGCGCAAGTTCATTGATACCGAGATCATCCCCTACGCTGAAGACTGGGACGAAGCCGGTCACATCCCCATCGAATTGTGGCCCAAAGCGGCCGCGGTGGGTCTGCTGGGTATGGGCTACCCGGAGGAATTCGGTGGTATCAAGGAAGGCATCGATTCCTGGCACACCTGGATTGCCAATGAAGAACTGGCGCGCATCGGTGTCGGCGGAATTCCCGCCAGCCTGATGGTGCACGGTATTGGCCTGCCACCGGTAATCAACTGGGGCAGTGAGGCCATGAAACAGGCCGTCGCGCCGCCGGTGCTGGCGGGGGAGAAACATATTGCCCTGGGTATCACCGAGCCGGGTGGTGGTTCCGATGTGGCGCAGCTGGCCACCACCGCGCTACATGACGGCGATGATTTTATCGTCAACGGTTCCAAGACCTTTATCACTGGCGGACTGCGCGCTAACTGGGTGACCACGGCAGTACGCACCGGTGGCGAGGGCGCCGCTGGGGTTTCCATGCTATTGATTCCGACCGATGCTGAAGGGTTCTCGCGCACCGCTCTCGATAAGAAGCAGGGCTGGTGGGCGTCTGATACCGCAACCCTGTATTTCGACAATGTGCGGGTACCGGTAACGAACCTGATCGGCGAGGAAAACCAGGGTTTCAAGGTCATCATGACCAATTTTAATAGCGAACGCATGTTCATGTCCGCCGCCATGGAGGCACTGGGTCGGGTCTGTCTGGAAGAGGCAGTGAACTGGGCGCGGGAGCGCAAAACCTTCGGCAAACGCCTGGCCGACCACCAGGTGATTCGCCACAAGATCGTGCAGATGAAACAGCGCCTGAATGCGACCCAGGCCTATATCCGGGTGTGTTACGAGTCCATGGAAGCGGGTAATCCCAACCCGGGGGATATCGCTCTGCTCAAGGTCCAGGCCAGTGAGACCATGGAGTTCTGTGCCCGCGAGGCCATGCAGATTCTGGGTGGTATCGGTTATATGCGCGGCAACCGGGTAGAGCGGATTTACCGGGAAGTGCGAGTCAACGCCATTGGTGGCGGTTCGGAAGAAATCATGCGCGACCTGGCCGCGCGCCAGTATGGAGTCTAGAACTATGAAATTATGGCATTGCAAGGGGGCGCGCTCCCTGCGCGCACTGTGGGCACTGGAGGAAATGGGACTGGATTACGAGGTGGAAGTGATGCCGTTTCCGCCGCGATTCCTGCGTGAGGGTTACCTCGATGTGAATGTGGTGGGCACCGTGCCCTATTTTGTGGATGGCGATGTGCATATGACCGAATCCACCGGCATTTGCCACTATCTGGTGGAAACATATCGACAGTTCGATTTTGGCCTCAAGCCCGACCACCCGGAGTTCGGCAGCTACCTGAACTGTTTGTACCACAGTGATGCCACGCTGACCTTTCCGCAGACCATCGCCATGCGCTACCTGCACCTGGAACCGACTCCGGAAAAGCAACCGGTAGCCGTGGACTATGCCAAGTGGTTTTACGCTCGCTTGCGTTTGCTGGACCAGCACATGCTCAAGCGCGAGTACCTGGTCGACAATCGATTCACCATTGCCGACATCGCCGTGGGTTATGCCCTGTACCTGGCCAAGGCGCTGAAACTGAGCGAGTTCGTGGAGCGCGAGTTCACGCCGCAGGTGGAGGACTACCTGGCCCGCCTGATGCAGCGCCCGGCGCTGCAGCGTGCGGATGCCCTGGATGACGGTCACGGCAATCCAATCTAGAGGACAAGAGCATGGCAGTTTTTGAATCCAGGATAGATGCCCACTCCGACAGCTACCGCGACAATGCCGGGCTTATGGGCGCGGCGGTGGAGGAATTTCGCGGTATCGAACAGCGGGTACTGGAAAGAGCCGCGGTCAAAGCCCCCGCATACGAGAAGCGCGGCTATATGCCGCCGCGGGAACGACTCAGCCAGTTGCTGGACCCGGGCGCGCCGTTTCTGGAGCTGTCGTCACTGTGCGGCCACATGCAGGACCAGGATACGGACGGCAGCTTTGCCGGCGGCTCGGTAATTGCCGGCGTCGGTACTATTGAAGGCACCCGCTGTGCGGTGATGATCGATGATTTCCTCACCAAGGGCGGCATTATCACCCGCCTGGGTGGTGACAAACGGATG
>JAPUKZ010000017.1 GCA_027295405.1 Gammaproteobacteria bacterium | reverse complement strand
GCACATGATTTACATCCTTCGCCGGCTGGTTCACCGAGGTACCCCGGACCAGACGGGTTGCCTCGACAATACCATTTACCCCGTGAATATAAGCTTCACTGAGCTGGCCGCCGTGGGTGTTCGTGGGCAAACGTCCATCCGGACGCAGGGCGCCATCCTTGACAAAATCGCCCGATTCACCGGCACCGCAAAAACCCCAGGCTTCCAGCTGCCACAACACAATCGGGCTGAAGGCGTCGTAGATCACCGCCGCATCGATATCCGCCGGCGTCAAACCACTCTGGGCGTAGGTCTCACTGGCGGCGATTTCCATTTCCGGAATAGCGGCGAACTCCTCCCGGTAAAACGAGGTCATCTGTTCCTGGTCCTTCGCGGCACACTGGGCGACCCCGCGGATGGATACGCCCGGCTGTTTGAGGTCGCGAGCACGTTCCGGCGTGGTGACGATAACCGCGGAGCCGCCATCGCTTTCCTGGCAGCAATCGAACAACTGCAACGGCGCGGCGATCATGCGCTGGGCATCGTATTCGGCTCGATCAAAAGTTTTGCCGTGGAAGAACGCCGCGGGATTGTTTGCTCCATAATCCCGCGTGGCTTTGGCTACTTCATACAGCGCGTCCTTGCCGATACCGGTCAGATGCATCCAGCGTTGGGTAAACATGGCTACCCAACTGGCGGGCGTCAGCAAGCCGTAGGGCATATACCAGCCCCAGTGAATAGAATCCGCCGTGGTGATATCCCCCGAAACGCCGCCGGAAAAGCGATGACCGGAGCGACCGTTGAGGGCGCGATAGCACACCACCGTTTCCGCCATGCCGGTGGCAACCGCCATGACCGCCTGATGCAGGGTGGACGTCGCCGCGCCGCCACCGTAGTGGGCGCGGCCGTAGAAACTCATATTACCCACACCCAGCGCCCGGGCGACTTCAATCTCATCGCTGGTATCCATGGTGAAAGTGACCATGCCGTCCACGTCAGCGGGCTTCAGACCGGCATCAATGAGGGCGATCTTGATAGCTTGCACCGCCAGGGAAAGCTCCGACACCCCCGAGTTCTTGCTGAATTCGGTGTTGCCGATACCGACAATCACCGCCTTGTCTTTTACCTTCGCAACCATGACTCAGGCCCCCTTCGGCAACGCCAGTTGAACGGTGCCCTGCATATGCATGCCCCAGATGTTGTTCTCGCCGACGACCTCAATATCGATAATACCAGCGTCATCATCCTTGGCCTTCACTTCGCCGGTGACGGTCATCACCATGCCCGGCACATTGGGTGCGCCGAGGCGTATATCCAGCGATTTCACCACCGCCTCAGGTCCGCTCCAATCGGTGGTAAAGCGCGTCATAAAGCTCTGGCTGGTAAGAATGTTCATGAACACGTCCGGTAAGCCGGTGGCCTGGGCCACCGCCTTGTCATGGTGCACGGGCTCGTAGTCCCGGGTCGCCAGGGCCGTGCTCACGATCAATCCGGTGGTGATATCAATGTCCTGTGGCGGCAGCTTGTCACCGACAGAAACCTCGTCGTAATTCAGTGTCTTGTAATCAGTCATCGCGTCTCACTCCGTGTCGGATCAGGCCGGGTAGAACTGGGGCAGCATGGTTTTCTCATCCACCTGTTCCACCTTGCCCTGTACCGGCATACCGATATGCACAGCCTCAGGCTCGCAGCCCACCACATTGGCCACCAGGTTGGTGCCCTCCCCCAGCTTTATCACCGCACAAATCAATGGGTACTGGTAACCGGGGATCTTCGGGTGATGCAGTTCAGTAAAGCTCAATACTTCCCCCGCCAGCGCGGACTCAATGGAATCCCACTGCATGGACTGGCATTCCCCGCACATGGGTCGCGGTGGGTGGCGCAGGGTCTGGCAATCCCTGCAGCGCTGGATCAGGACTTTGCCCTCATCGCAGGCATCCCACCACCATTTGTTATCGTGCCCCCTGGGCGATGCGATACGGGTCGGCACTTCCAGCGCACTGTCGGCAGATTCCGTGGCCGCAGCTTGCTCCGCTGGTGGAATAAACTTCAGCACCCGAAAGCGCTGGGTGCCAATTTCATCGCCGTGCTGGTCGCTGAAGGTCGCGAGGGTTTCAAAGAAATAGCCGATGCCACGGGCAGTGGCCTTCTGCTCGGAAATATTGTCGACCACCATTTCCATGTATACCGTATCGCCAGGGCTCACCTCCTTGAAGTATTCCTGCTTCACGTTGGTGCCCAGGGTGCCAAAAAAACCGTTCTCGTTGAATTTTTCCACCAGCTCACTCTGGGCATCCGGGGTCCGACCCTGGGCTACCACGGGAAAACCCTCCTGGCCCCAGCTGTACATCATGGCCGGGGGTGCAATGGTCTTGCCACGGCTGCTTTGCGCCGCCCATTCCGGATCGGTATAAGCCGGGTTGCGGTCACCTATGGCCTCCGCCCAGTGGCGAATCATGGCCTCGTTGACGGCATCCTTGGCGGCTGTGCGCGGGCACACTTGCTTGCCCACATAGCTGTAGATCAGTTCTTCAAACGTTCGCTGTTCTTCGGTGTTCATAGGCGGATACTCAATCTTGCGGGGAGCACAGTCTCATCAGGGGGAGGCAAGCGTAAACCTTTCAACCGCACAATTCCACGCACAGGGGGAGAGCGGCTCGATTCCGACCGCTTTGGTTGAATATGCCAACCGATCAGGGAAAAATACACTTTCAGGACCGCTTTCCAGACCTTGCTTTGACTCAATATTCTGGATAACTGGAAAAGACTGGTTCAATATGAAGTGCAGCGGTGTTACCGGGCCCGATCTGACTATTGAACTGCCAGGATCCCAGCCAGACCTGTAAAAAAAGGGAATAGCGATGAGCAGCTAAGGCATGGCATCCAGAAGTAAAAATCATTGCTTATTGATTAAAGTAAAGGCCATTTGGGAGGCAATCCCTGCTGCTTAAAAATTATGCAGACGGCATCTTTCTGGACAACGCCGGCGGCGCCAGCTTCGAGGTGGTTAATCCGGCCACTGGTCGCGAGAACGGGATGGAAACACTCAATCATACCACCCAGACCAAGGCGGTTTATGTCGGGATGCAGCCACTGGAGAGCCCGTTTTGAGAGTGTTCGAATGAGGTTCCTGCTGACAGCCATGCTTCTGGTAGCGGTGAATATCCACGCCGAGATAGCCGTGCAGGGCCACCGGGGGGCACGCGCGGTGAGACCCGAGAATACTCTTTCAGCCTTTAAATATGCTCTGGAAATCGGCGTGGATGTGCTGGAGCTGGATCTGGTTGTCAGCAAAGACGACGTACTTGTCATCCATCATGACCTCTGGGTCAACCAGGATCTGTGCCTGAGAGATGGCAAGACGATCAAGCAGAAAGAGCCGCTGATAGAACTGACCCTGCAACAGATCAAACAGTTTGACTGTGGCAGCCGAAAAAACCCCAGGTTTCCGCAACAGGTCCTGCAACAGGGTGAGCAAATACCGACTCTCAAAGAGCTTTTCAGTCTGGTCAAAGACTCCCGGCTTGAGGTAAGCGAACGTGTCAGGTTCAATATTGAAACCAAGATTTACCGCCCCAGATCGGAACTGACCCCAACGCCACAGCGGTTTGCAGAACTTCTGGTCGAAGAGATCCAGGCATCACCATTTCGGGATCGGATCATTGTCCAGTCCTTCGATTACCGCACCCTGAAGTGGGTAAAGCGGCTGGACCCAGGTATCAAGGTATCGCAGCTTAGCTCGCGAAGTTTTGTCGACCTGGTGGCCGCAGCCCGCTCGATTAAGGCGGACTATATTTCTCCGGACTGGAAGTCACTTACCGCAGATATGGTCGGTGAGTTTCACGCCAATGACATCAAGGTCGCGCCCTGGACCGCCAACACGCCAGAAGCCTGGAACTACCTGATTGACCTGGGTGTGGACGATATTATCACCGATGACCCACTGGCGCTGATCAACTACCTGCGGCAGAAGCAGTTGCGACCGAAGCACAATGGTGATTTTCACCTCTTAATGTCAATCCCATTAAAACAATCGCAGTAACACAACCCCCAACCAGCAGGGTGAAGCCACCATCCCAGCCATAGTTATCGACGGTATAGCCCATGACGATGTTGGCTGCCACCGCACCCCCGAGGTAGCCGAACAGCCCGGTCAACCCCGCCGCTGTGACAGTCGGCGGTAAGCACAGAGCTTAATCCGATTGTGGTGGGCAGGCGAGTGCGGGAGCAATGAACGCGCCAGAATCAGGGCTAAATATACGAAGCCACCAGGTTTTCTATCAAAGCAGTGCCGGTCCAGGTCAGCGGTGGAATGATCAGGTAGAGGGAGAGACGCGTTACCGCGCCGGCATCAAAGGGCCAGGTGGAAACCTGGGCAATCTCGCGTCTATAGTTGAGCAAGGGGGCAAGCTGCTCCAGCTTGGCGGTTTCCAGATCAGAGCCATCGCCCTCCCCCAGACAGTCTTCGATCCTTCGATTCAGTGCCGCCAGTTCCCGTTCCTTTATGGTCCTTATACGCCTGTGCACTGGCCAAACCGGTATGGTGAACATCACCAGCAGCGGCACTGAGGTCGCAATAGCACCGGGCAGCACCTCAGCCAACCGCATTTCGCTGTCAACACTCATCAGTGGAAACAAAGCCAGAGCGCCGATGATGGCCAGGCTGGAAATAATCGCCACCCTCGCGAAAGGTACCAGCTTGCGGGTGTTCAGCAGTGAGACACGCACTTCGCTGGCACCCAGCCTGGCGAACTCCCTCGCCTGCTGGATCAACATGAAAATAACCGTCGTCATTACTACCCAGACCAGCAAGGTACCCAGAGTATTGAGAAAGCCCGCCAATTTGGTCACCGTCTCATTGAGCATCACCGAGACCGACCCGCGGATAAAACTGAGATGACCAAATCCCAGCAGGGCACCGCCACCGAGTTGCAGCAAAATATAGCGCAGGCTCGCCGAATCCAGCCGCACCAGCGCTTCCGCGAAGGCCTGCTCGCCCATGTCCAGAATGGGCCGCAGTTCCAGCAAGGCCTCGCGCGACCTGGCAGTAATGAAACTGAATACCGGAATGATGTAGGCGATGATCAGGCTGAAAAACAGGGCCGGAGTGCTGCCCTCGCCAGCCTCACTCACACCCAGGTAGAACACCGGCAATAGAATCGACAAAATCAGGAGCCCGGTAAGCAACCTGCCATGGCGAAGGGGCAATACCAGTTTTAGCAACCAGATTCTGTAGGTAGTCACGCTATTTTTCAGTACGCCAGCAAACAAGGGTAAGTTCAGTGTGAGAGTTAGCATAAGCTTGCACTCAGCGGATATCCACAACTAAACCCGAACCGGCTGTGGGACGGTAGCTGCAGGAGTGCCCTTGCCTGGCTCAGAACGACAATCCCTATTCTTGTCCTACACTGAAAGATCACTGCTCCGTGGCAGGAGCCACTTCGTACAATAATCAGACAATGCATCCTGGAGGTGTGGTCGTGACCGAAACAACTTTTGATGAAGGCAAATTTGAACAGCTACAGGGCAAAGTCATGGGCGATGTCGGTGGCGCCGTGGGATTGTTCATGGCATACCTGGGCGATCAGGCAGGTGTCTATCAGGCGATGGAGAAGGCTGGCTCTTGCTCCCATGCCGAATTGGCCGATGTTACCGGGCTCAGCGCACGCTATTTGCGGGAATGGCTATCCGCTAATGCAGCCTTCGGCTACGTGGACTACGACGCGGCACAGGATACCTTCTCGCTGAACCCGGAACAGGCTGCCCTGTTCGCCCACGAGGGCGAGCCCACCTGCATGCAGGGGTTTTTCCAGGCAGTAGTCAGCCAGTACGGCACTCACGAAACCGCGGTCGATGTTTTCAAAACCGGTCGTGGCAGGCCCTGGGGCGAACACAGCGCGTGTTGTTTCTGCGGCACCGACCGCTTCTTCCGACCGGGCTACGCCGCCAACCTGGTTGACCACTGGATACCCGCCTTGAGCGGTGTAGAGGCCGCGCTAAAGTCCGGCGGAAAAATCGGAGATATAGGATGCGGTTACGGCTCCTCCAGCATCTTGATGGCCGAGTCGTATCCCAACTCCAGCGTCCACGGTTTTGACTTCCATCCGCCCTCGGTGGAAGTTGCCGGCGCCAAGGCCGAGGCGGCCAGTCTTTCCAACGTGGAGTTCCAGGTCGGTTCCGCCAATGAGTTCCCCGGAGAGAATTACGACCTGATCTGTATCTT
>JAPUKZ010000169.1 GCA_027295405.1 Gammaproteobacteria bacterium | reverse complement strand
ATAGGAGAAATAGTCTTCAATCAACTTGCTCATGGAGGGGTTGCGAAGAGCCGCGAGGGCGTTGCTTGCGTCCTGTGCTACCTGGTCTTGCTTCTCCTGGATGGGGTCTTCGTTATTGGCAAGGATTCTGGCTGCTTCATCACGCGCCGGCCTTACCTTCATCTGCCCTACTTTGCCGATAACAGCGAATTTCATTCTGGTATTGGGGCGAGCCCTATAGCCAACAACATAGGATTTCTTGCCGCTCGGATAGAGCCGGACGCAGAACCCCGTCGTCTTTCCATCCCACACGTACTGCACCTTGGAGCCTTCCGGGTCATATTTCAGCAGTGCGACCAGCTCTTCGGTCAGTTCTCTGTTAACTTTTCGTTTCTTCAAGCTGACGCACCTCAAAAGTAAGCAATAAGTAAGCAGAATCGAATGAAATGGGTGGTAAGACAAAGTAGTCGAGCCACCAAAGTCCCATGTAATTCATTGAATTATAACGAAAGAAGGAAATACATGGAAACACAAGGAAATTATATTACATACTATCCGAATATGTAAGGCCCCTTATACTGCGCGTTTGAGGGCTATTCCGGTTTCCGAGGCGTGCAGTGTCTGTGGATCGAGTTGCAGCTTCGGGCGGTGTACTGAAGATATGCCTTTCCTCATTTATCGCGGACTGGGATGGTGTGACCAGTGTCAGCACTGACCTGGCCGCAGGCCATTGTGTTCCTGCCTACGGATTAATCGGCAATCACCCAGAACTGCCCGCTGCTCCAGACGCCTGGCCCCTGTTCTGACTCTTCGCAGAGTTCGGCCAGGCGGTACCAGGCCGCGCGGCCAAACAAGGCTGACAGGCCGTAGTCCAGCTCAACGGCGGGGATACCCTGTGCCTGTTCCAGTTCCGGCAGGTACAAGGGGTGTTCCCGGTTCACGCGGTATTGTCGTTCAGTATTTAACGTCACCGTCAGCTGCTGCTCGCCCCCCGCACCGGTCCCGATCTCGAAATCGATCACCAGCAGCGGCAGACACTCCACCTGCAGGCGCCATTTTTCCACGGGTGTCAGCAAATAGTACTCGCCGTCCTCCTCGCGGCGCATGATACTGGCAAACAACTTGACCAGCTCTGGCCTGAGAATGGGTCGCCCCTCGTGAATCCAGCTGCCGTCGCGTTTGATCAGAATATCGATATCCCCGGACAGTTCGGGATGCCACAGGTGCAGCGGCGGTTGTGAGGGGGGCAGCGGCGGTTGTGATGGGTGTAGCGGTGGTTGCGACAGGTTTTTCCCGTCTGGAAGCTGTTCCGAGAGCGCCTGAAGTTTGTCGTCAGCCATGCGCTTAGGTTATAACGTACCTGAGCAGGATAAAAGGACCGTACCCTGATGTTTGCGGCTGTTACCAACGCGCTGATCAACTGGCTTACCCGGAAAATCATCCCGCAGCACCACATGCTGTGTGATTTCGAACGCATCCGGCACGAGATCAAACCCTGTGATGTGGTCCTGATCGAGGGGCGCTCGCGGGTCAGCGAGGTAATCAAGCTGATTACCCAGAGTCCCTGGTCGCACGCGGTCCTGTATATCGGGCGCCTGCACGATATAGAGGATACCGGCTTGCGCGATACCATCAAACAGTACTACTTCGGTCCCCTGGACCAGCAGTTGATTATCGAAAGTGAGTTGGGAACAGGTACGGTTGTGCGTCCACTTTCCGACTATGGGGACGAACACTTGCGCATTTGCCGGCCCCGCGGCATTGCCTACGCCGACTGCCAGGCCGTGATTGCCTATAGCATCGGGCGGGTGGGCACTGCCTATGATGTGCGCCAGATTTTTGACCTGGCCCGATTCCTGTTTCCCTGGTTCATATTGCCCCGGCGCTGGCGCTCAAGCTTGTTCACGTCGCATCCGGGTGAGACCACCCGAACCGTGTGCTCGACCATGATAGCGGAAGCGTTTGGCAGTATTCAGTTTCCGATACTGCCGCTGGTGAAGCGAGAGCAAGATGGCCAGGTGCGCTTGTTCATGCGTAATCCGCGCCTGTGCACCCCCAGCGATTTCGACTACTCGCCCTACTTCGAGATTATTAAATACCCGTTCATGGACGTGCACTCCTACGCTGAGCATCGACTGTTGCCCTGGAGTGGCTCGGGCCAACTGACTGAAGAGGAGCGGGAGCTCTACGTAACCGCCGCCGCCGATGTCATCAAGAAATAACGCGTGCGCTGATAACCCCTTCCAGTTCGCGCATCTTGTTCAGTACAGCCTTGCTGGGTTCGTACTCAACGTCGATCAGGCTGTAGGCAATATCGCCGCGGCTTTTGTTCAACATATCAATCACGTTAATATTTTCATCCGCCAGCACCGATAACAGCTTGCCGAGCATTTTCGGCACGTTGTCGTTCACAATCGCCAGCCTGACACCCTCACTGGGTTCCAGTATCAGGGTCGGAAAGTTCACTGAATGCCTGATGTTGCCGTTCTCCAGAAAATCCTGTAGCTGATCAGCCACCATGATGGCGCAGTTTTCCTCCGCTTCCTCGGTGCTGGCGCCAATATGCGGCATCAGCAGTACTTCCTTGCGGCCGATGAGGGATGGCTGGGGGAAATCCGTGATATAGCGGCGCAGCTTGCCAGCGTCCAGCGCACCCACTACCGCGTCGACATCGACGATCTCCTGGCGCGCAAAGTTCAGCAGGCAGCAGCCTTCTCGCGTGTGACTGAGCAGGTCGGCATTGATCAGATTGCGAGTGGCATCCAGAACCGGCAAGTGCAGGGACACATAGTCACTGCGCGCGAATATGGATTCCAGTGCGTCAACCTTCTGCACCCGGCTGGATAATCTCCAGGCCGCATCCACTGACAGCGCCGGATCATAACCGCACACCTCCATGCCCAGGGTGAGCGCCATCTCCGCCACCAGGGAACCAATAGCGCCGAGTCCGATCACGCCCAGGGTCTTGCCCGCCAGTTCTGCGCCCTTGAATTGCTTCTTTTGTGCTTCCAGGATTTTATTCAGCTCCGCCTCATCGCTAATGCCGGC
The DNA here is from genome assembly GCA_027295405.1 of Gammaproteobacteria bacterium. Lineage (GTDB taxonomy): Bacteria > Pseudomonadota > Gammaproteobacteria > Pseudomonadales > Halieaceae > JAPUKZ01. Next base: position 428 of record JAPUKZ010000169.1, on the reverse strand, counting down.
CAGGGTTCCCACATAACTGATACCTTCGACGATGCCCCTGGAACCCAGCAGCATGGCCGCTGCAACCAGTTCCTTGACGGCATTGGCGTTGGCGCCAGGGGTATTAAACACGGGAATGCCGCGTTCGGTACACTCGGCGATGGGAATATTATTGGTGCCGGCACCGGCGCGACCAATGCCCAGTACCGTCTCCGGAATTTCGTCTGTTTTGAGCTTGTGGCTACGCAACAAGATGGCGTCCGGGTGGGTAAATTCACTGGCCAGTTCGTAGTTCTCCCGGGAAAACCGCTCCAGACCCTTAACGGATATGTGATTCAGGGTAAGTATTTTGTGCACCTTGCCAACCTCGTTATCAAGCAACTAGACCAATTGTGGTCAGGGAAAGTTTATCTGTTTCGCCCAGGGGGACGCCGGAAAATACCTGCAGG
>JAPUKZ010000168.1 GCA_027295405.1 Gammaproteobacteria bacterium | reverse complement strand
ATCTGCCTGTCTCAGTGAAAGCCGTTCCCGGGTTCAAAGAAATATGACCTGACCACCCGGTTCAGATAGCGGTTAACAGGTAGAGCCTGCCCGCTTTAGCGGGTAACAGTTGATGCGTTTGCCACAACCGTCCCCGCACTGTATTTCACTGCGAGTGGAGGTGTTGTTGCTGCTCGCTTTTTGGCCGTCGGGTCTATCTCCGCAGTCGCGCTCCCGGGCATTCAATACAAATTAAGCTGCATCCCGAGTCAAGCTCGCACTCCGCTGTACTCGGCTGTGTTTTTCTCTTTCTCCCGCGGGTGAACCGAACAATGAAACCCGAAGACCTGTCACTACAGAGCAAAATCGCCCTGGCCACCGACACCTATATCATGGGGGTGCGAGCGACGCCGGATGACGCCTATGTGTATACTCGCGAGGGAACCATCGAACACGGTGCCGGTTACCCGATTCGCATCAACAAACCGCTGGATTTCGCGGCGGTCACCGATCACTTCGAGTATCTGGGGGTCATGCGAAAAAGCAATACACCGTTGCCGTTGGTGGAGCGTTCCCTGCGTCAGCGTCTGCTGGAAGACAGCCCTGAGCGAGAGAGACAGCCCTGAGCGAGAGAGACGACCATGAGCAAAGTACGTGTGGAAAAACAGGATCGGGTGACAACGGTTATCATCGACAGACCGGAAGTGCGCAATGCGGTTGACGCTGAAACCGCGGCCCTGCTGGCGGACGCCTTTCGCGAGTTTGATGCGGACAGCGAAGCGAATGTGGCGGTGTTGTACGGCGAGCACGGCGTGTTTTGCGCGGGCGCCGATCTGAAAGCGGTGGCCAGCGAAACCAACAGTAACCGCATGACCGAGGACGGCGATGGCCCCATGGGTCCCAGTCGCATGTTGCTGCGCAAACCCGTGATTGCCGCGGTTGCCGGCCCGGCGGTGGCGGGCGGTCTGGAGTTGGCGATCTGGTGTGATATGCGCGTGGCTGAAACCAGTGCCGTGTTTGGTGTCTATTGTCGGCGCTGGGGTGTCCCGCTGATCGATGGTGGCACCGTGCGGCTGCCGCGACTGATCGGTCAGAGCCAGGCTCTGGACATGATTTTGACCGGGCGCGAGGTCCGGGCCGAGGAAGCTCTGCAAATGGGGCTGGCCAATCGGGTGGTCGCGGATGGTTGTGCCCGCAGTGAGGCCGAAGCCCTGGCCCGGCAGATAAGCGCGTTCCCGCAGGGCTGTATGCGCAGCGATCGACTCAGCGCTTACGAGCAGTGGGGACAGGATATCGAGGCTGCCATGGCCACAGAATACCGGCGTGGGCTGGCGGTGGTAAGGTCTGGGGAAACCCTCGCTGGCGCCACCCGGTTTGCAGAAGGGGCCGGACGCCACGGAACCTTTGATTCCTAGTCTGAACCAGTGCCGGAGAGTGCCATGCCAGAACCACTGATCAGTGTAGACCAGCTTCTGAAAAACCTTGTCGGCACCGTGGTGGTGGATTGCCGATTTTCCCTGGCGGATACCGACGCGGGAGAATCCAGTTACCGGAAAGGCCATATTCCGGGTGCCCACTATCTACATCTGGACCGGGATCTTTGCGGCGAAAAAGGGGAGCATGGGGGCCGGCATCCGCTTCCGGACCCCGCCCGCTTCTGTGAACGACTGGCGCAACTCGGAATCACTACCGACACACCGGTGGTTGCCTACGATGATTCCCGTTTTGCCTTTGCTTCCCGTTTGTGGTGGATGTTGAGGTCCCTGGGTTACCGCTCGGTGCAGGTGCTCGATGGCGGCTTTTCCGCGTGGTGCGCCGCGGGTGCAGGAACGGATGTTGAAATTCCCGAACCGCAACCGGTCGCAGCGCACCAGGCCGAGGCTTATGCCGCGCGTCTGGATATCGATGGCGTGCGCAGTGCTCAGAGTGAGGCTGCCATCCTGGTCGACTCCCGGGAGGAAAAACGCTATCGGGGTATTGAGGAGCCGATTGACCCGGTGGCGGGCCATATTCCCGGTGCAGTCAATTATCCCTGGCAGGGAGTAAGTGACGAAGCGGGATTTGCATTGGATGTGTCCGCCCAGTCAGATCGCTGGCAGGATCTGGATCCGCAGCGCGAACTGGTCGTGTACTGTGGCTCGGGTGTAACCGCCTGTGTCAATCTGCTGTCGCTGGCCATGGCTGGTCGCTCGCGGGTGCAATTATACGCGGGCAGTTGGAGCGACTGGTGTTCCTACCTGGAAACAATCCCCGGGCCAGGCAGGCGGGGGCCAGCCGCGCAATCCATACAACCGTGATTCATCCCCGATTTATTATTTTCCCAATGCGGATCGATAGGCCGCCACGGCCCTGGCCAGCCCCATCCGGATGGCGTCCACGGTCAGGGCGTGACCGATGGAAACCTCCAGCAAACCGGGAATCTGCGCAAAGCGTGGCAGGTTGTGTAAATCCAGGTCGTGGCCGGCATTGACACCCAGGCCCAACTCGGTGGCTAGGGTGGCGGCATCGTGATACTGGCGGTAAACCCCCTCAAGATCGCTGTTGGCCTTGAATGCGTCCGCATAGGGCTCGGTGTACAGTTCTATGCGGTCGGTGCCGATTTCAGCCGCCAGTTTGATTTGCTCCGGCTCGGGATCCATAAACAGACTGGTCCTGACGCCCATTGAGCGCAGACTCTCCAATAGTGGAGCCAACCGTTCAGCATCCTGTTTGAGGTCAAAACCATGATCGGAAGTCAGCTGCGCATCCGCGTCTGGAACCAGGGTACATTGAGCGGGCTTGATGGCCTCAATCAGTGCCATAAAGCCGGGATAGTCGCCGACTCCCCGCCGGTCACTGGTGCGCGGGCCGGCGAAGGGGTTGCCCTCGATGTTCAGCTCTATGGGGGCTTCCACGGCGTTTGCCAGCAGTTCCGCCAGCTCAAAACAATCACTGGCCCGAATATGGCGCTGGTCCGGGCGCGGGTGCACGGTGATGCCGTCGGCTCCCGCGGCGAGGGCTATGCGGGCGTGTTCCGGAACGTCCGGATTGGTGGTATCGCGGGAATTCCGGATCAGGGCGATCTTGTTGAGATTAACACTTAGCGCGATCATTGCTCTGCCACTATTCAGCTCACTCACTCATTCCCCACCTATTCCTCAACTATTCCTCAACTATTCCTCAACTACGCGAACCACATCCAGGATCTTGATGGGTTCCAGGGGAACATCCTGATGGCCCATGAACGTACCGGTCTGCTGTAGCGAAATGGCGTCCACGGTGGCCATACCGTCAATGACTTCGCCGAACACGGTGTAACCCGGGTTGCGCGGTGCCCAATCCAGGCTCAGGTTATTGCGCACGTTGATATAGAACTGGCTGGTGGCACTGTCGGGGTCGCTGGTGCGGGCCATGGCCAGGGTGCCGCGTTCATTGTGCAAGCGGTTTTTCGCTTCGTTGATGATCGGGTCCCGGGTTTGCTTCTCTTTCATGCGCTCGGTGAAACCACCGGTCTGGATCATAAAACGGGGAATCACCCGGTGGAAAATGGTGCCCTTGTAAAAGCCGTTCTTCACATAGGCCAGGAAATTTTCCACAGTGATAGGTGCCTTCTCCACAAACAAGCGCACGGTGACATCGCCGTAACTGGTGCGGATGATGACCTCGGGATCCTTGGCCAGCGCCAGCGGCGCCAGGCTGAGAAGCAGACATAGCCCAAGCAGTTTTTTCATAATTCTCCTATCTATAACCAGGAACCAGGTGCGCTATTTACCAGGTGCACTATCGATCGAGCCCGCCATTACTCAAGCCCAACTGGAACTGCGGCGCCGTTTTGGCCACAGCCGCGGTACCAGCAAGGTAATCATGACGCCCAGTGCCACAGCGAGGGCGCCGTTGAGAAAGGCCTCATTTTCGTTGCTGTCCAGCAGGCGCTGATTGTCCGCCTCCAGGACCTCGATGCGTGATTTCAGTACCTGTGCCCCTTCCACCAGACGTCGATTTTGACCATCCAATTTCAGGGCGTTGCTGGAGATGCGGCGGATCTCGGCCAGTTCGCTCCCGGTCAGTTCAAGCTGCTCTTCCTTGCCGGAAAGCTGCCCGGACATGATGCGGTAATTGTCACGCAATTCCCGCAGTAATCCATTCACCGACTCCATTTGTTGCTCCAGGGCCTGTTTCTGCTCCTGTAGTGTGTCTACCTGAGTCCGGGCCGGGACCTCTGTCGTCAGGTATTGACTCCTGAGCCAGCCCTCGGATCCATTGGCAGTGGTGATACGGCTGTACTTGCCGTCCTCAGTGCGCTCATTGACCACCATTTCGGTACCGGTGGGAATTCCGCGATGCAGGATCCGATATTCGGCGCCGGGACCACTGCGCAGCGGAATATACAGCTTGTCAATGATATAGAACACTTCCTGCGCGCTGCTACTGGCGGAAATGATGGCGAGTACGATAAAGGTGCTAACTCTGGTCACGCTGTGTTCCTTGCGATGATGTTAAGGTAATACGATTTTGTAGGGTTTGACGACAACCTGGCGATAGACACCGGCGTCAACATAGGGGTCGCTGTCGGCCCAGGTCTGGGCGTGCGCCAGACTGTCAAATTCAGCGATCACCAGGCTGCCGGAAAAGCCCGAGTCGCCGGGGTCCTCGCTATCGACGGCCGGATGGGGGCCGGCTGCGAACAGGCGCCCCTGCTGCTTGAGCTCTTGCAGGCGGGCCAGGTGTGCCTCCCGCGCGGACTGGCGCAGGGGCAGGCTGTTGGCCACGTCGTCGCTGATAATGGCATAGTACATAATCGGTCCTGTTCAGAGGTTCCTTAGCCTAGGCTTGTTTGTCGGTTCGCGGTTGTTCTTCCGAGAGGTGCGGGGCAATCATCAAGGCGGTGATGATGGTCAGCAGGATGGTGAAGCCGAAGGCCGAGTAGAGCTTGTAACTCACCCAGAATTCCTCGCTGTAGTTGTAGGCAACATACAGGTTCAGACTGCCGACGATGGCGAAATTGGTGGTCCACAACCACAGCAGCCGGGTCCAGAGTGCGCCCGGCAATTCAATCTGGCTACCCAGGGTACGCTCCATCAGATTGCGCTTGCCAACGAAGTGGCTGCCGCCGAATACCAGCGCCAGCACCCAGTTGAACACAGTCGGTTTCCAGAAGATGAAGGTCTGGTCGCGAAAGAACAGGGTGGCGCCGCCGAACACGCTGACCGCTGCCAGCAGCCACAACAGACGCTTCTCCAGTTTGCGGGTGAGTATCCAGCTCAGAATAACCTGGACGACGGTGGCGATGATCAGCACGGCGGTGGCAGAGAAAATGCCATCCAGGGTGTGGCTCCAACTGCCAATTTCTATCTCGGTGCCCTTCATCTGGTAGGTGATGAAAAACAGCACCAACGGCACCATTTCTGCCAATTGCTTCATAAATAAACGGGGTCTCTTACTGGAACACAACTCAGAGAGTCAGGATAATGCGTATCCATGATAATTGATTTTCACAGCCATAGTAATGCCTCCGACGGAGCACTTTCACCGTTGGCCTTGATTGAGCAGGCGATAGCGGCCGGGATCAGGCAGTTTGCGATCACCGATCACGATACCGTGGCCGGGTACCAGCAGGTGCTATGCCAGCGAGAGGAATGGCCGGAGGACTTTGAGTTGCGCACGGGGGTCGAGCTGTCCTGCCGCTGGGCCAATGGCACTGTGCATGTTGTCGGCCTGGATTTTGTGGTGGAACACCCGGTGATGCAGGCCGCGCTACAGCGTTTGGGTGAGGCTCGTTTGCAAAGAGCTGCCAGCATAGCCGAGCGACTGGCACGCCACGGTTATGCCGGAGCTCTTGAGGGTGCGATTGCGGAGGCGGGCCAGAGCCAGATCGGGCGGCCGCACTTTGCGGCCTGGATGGTGGCCCGGGGACACGTGGCTGACGTCAATGAGGCCTTTCACCGTTACCTTGGTGCGGGCAAGATTGGCGATGTCAAAGCCTTCTGGCCGGAGTTGGGCGAAGTTTGTGACTGGATCGTACGCTCGGGTGGCACTGCGGTGCTCGCCCATCCACTGAAGTACAAGTACACGCGGATGAAACTCCGGCGCCTGCTTACAGATTTCCAGGCCAGTGGCGGGCGTGGTTTGGAGGTGTGCAGCGGCCGCCAGACCGCGGACCAGACCCGGCAGCTGTGCCGTGTGGCGCAGGAGTATGGTCTGCTGCTGTCCGCCGGTAGTGATTTTCACCAGCAGTGGCAGTACGGACCGGCGCTGGGCGTCAAGGTATCCCAATTTCCGCCTCTGCCCAATCTCTGGGCCAGGTCGTGAGCCAGTTTTTTCAGTTGCATCCGGAAAACCCACAGCAGCGCCTGATCCGCCAGGCGGTAGATATCATCCGCGGGGGCGGGGTGGTGGTGTATCCCACCGATTCCGCCTATGCACTGGGTTGCCATATCGGCGACAAGAACGCTCTGGACCGGATTCGGCGCCTGCGTAAACTGGATGACAAGCACAACTTCACCCTGGTGTGTCGGGATTTGTCCGAGCTGGCCACCTATGCCAGGGTTGATAACACCGCCTACCGATTGCTACGGCACCATACTCCGGGCCCCTACACCTTCATTTTCCGGGCTACTTCGGAGGTGCCGCGGCGACTCAAGCACGCCAGGCGTAAAACCATTGGCCTGCGGGTGCCCGACAATACCATCGCCCTGGAACTGCTTGCCGATCTTGGTGAACCCTTGATGAGCGCTACCCTGATCATGCGGGGCGATGACTACCCGCTGACAGATCCCTATGAGATCAGAGAACTGTTGGAACACGAGGTGGATCTGGTCATCGACGGAGGCTATTGCGGTATGGAGCCGACCACGGT
>JAPUKZ010000167.1 GCA_027295405.1 Gammaproteobacteria bacterium | reverse complement strand
AATGTGGCGAGTGGGGCGGCCATGGGCATGGCGGGGTGCAGGCGGTTAATGATTTCATCGCCATCTACCTCGATGCAGTGGATCCAGTTGTCGCCCAAGATCCAGCTAATCCGCACCAGAGACTCAAGCGACTGCGTGCCCACAGGCGGTACCATCTCGCCAGCTGTGTTTTACTTCCATGATCATCTGGTCGTAAATGGACTGGACGATGGATTCCTTGTTGCTGAAGTGGTAATGGAGATATTCACCTACCGGCCGGTTTGTTTCTTTAATATACTCAGTCCGTTTATAACCCAATTGTTCGGGGCCCTGGGGATTCGCAGTGCACGCCTGGATAACCGAGCGGCGCAAGCGCCTGACGTGCCGAAGCCACAATTGCCTATGCGGAGATCCGCGATCAACTGAGAAGGAGGCACCCATGTCCCACTCGAAAAAAAGCCAGCGCTCCGCAAGCCGGTTGTGACCCAGGCCAATCTCACCCGCCCAAGCATGCCGCATTCCGCGGCCCTTGGTGGAGCGGCGTTTGCCATTGGCGCGCCATCGGTGTCAACCGCCGCTTTGCAAGAGCCAGAGGAGAGTTGGCTGGTAGCCGAAGGAAAGGAAAATGATCCCTCACCAGGGGGTGTTTATCCACAGCCGTATGGGGCAGAAGTTCTGGGAAGATCGCCTGCGCGATTTATGGATTGAATAAGACCGATGATGAAACAGATTAAAATCAACCCGGGCCAACTCAGCCTGGCAGACTTGCGTCTCAGTTACTCGCAACCGGTTGAGGTCACGCTGGAACCTGCTGCAACCGATGTTGTCAAGCGCGGGCGAGAGGTTGTCGAGCGTATTATCGAGGAAGATCGAGTCGTTTACGGAGTCAATACGGGCTTTGGTCTGCTCGCACAGACGCGCATCGCGACGGAGCAACTGGCGACGCTGCAGCGCAATCTGGTGCTTTCCCATTCTGCAGGTACCGGTGCGCTGCTCGATGAAAACAGCGTACGCCTGGTGATGCTGCTGAAAATCAACAGTCTGGCACGCGGATTTTCCGGCGTTCGAATGGTGGTAATAGAGACTCTGCGGGCCATGCTCAACAGCGCGGTCTATCCCGCGATTCCAGCCCAGGGCTCTGTCGGTGCATCCGGCGACCTCGCGCCGCTGGCCCATATGTCCCTCGCCATGATTGGCGAGGGACAGGCGTTTTACCAGGGCCAGCTACAGCCGGCGGCTCAGGCGCTGGAAAAAGCCGGCATTCAGGTCTTGAGCCTGGAAGCCAAGGAAGGGCTGGCCCTGTTGAACGGGACCAATGTCTCCACGGCTCTCGCGCTGAAGGGATTGTTTCAGGCCGAACGCAACTTCAAGGCTGCAGTCGTTGCCGGGGCTATGACGGTAGAGGCGGCGCTCGGCAGCGCGGCACCTTTCGATCCACGCGTGCACGAGATTCGTGGTCATCGCGGACAGATTGTAGTAGCGGCACAATACCGCAGGCTTCTTGCCAGCAGCGATATCGGGAAGTCCCACGCCAGTTGCGATCGGGTGCAGGATCCCTATTCACTGCGCTGTCAGCCCCAGGTAATGGGGGCCTGTCTCGATCAGATGCGGCATGCGGCGGAGGTCTTGCACACCGAAGCCAACGCCGTCTCCGATAATCCGCTGATATTCAGCGATAACGAAGATGTGATATCAGCGGGTAATTTTCACGCGGAACCCGTGGCCATGGTAGCGGACAACCTGGCATTGGCCATTGCGGAAATCGGCAGCCTGTCGGAGCGCCGTATGGCATTACTGGTGGACAAGCATCTGAGCCAGCTGCCATCCTTCCTGGTCGAAGACGCCGGCCTGAACTCAGGCTTTATGATTGCACAGGTGACCGCGGCCGCACTGGTGAGTGAAAACAAGGGCATCGCCCACCCGGCAAGTGTCGATTCGCTGCCCACCTCGGCCAACCAGGAAGACCACGTGAGTATGGCTACCTATGCTGCACGGCGCCTGTCTGACATGAATGAAAACCTGGAAGCGATCGTGGCCATTGAGCTGCTGGGGGCTGCTCAGGGCATCAGTTTGCGCCGGCCCTTGACCTCCTCCGAGCCCTTGGAAGAGGCCCATGCCAAAATTCGCGCGGTAGCCGACGCCTGGGATGTCGATCGGTATTTTGCGCCGGATATCGAGGCGGTCAAAGCCCTGATCGCCAGGGGTGAACTGGATGCCTTCTGTGACGACGTTCTGGGCGCCGGCAAATGAACGCGCGGAAGTGCACCATCAAAACCGGGAGTTAATCGTCAGGCGTCCACATCAGGGCTGTGTTAAGCAGGTCTCGTAGCAGCGGTCTGATTGAATCAGCCAGTTCTTCACGAAAAGTAAAAGGTGGCGACTCGTCCATATAGGTCGACTGGGACAATTCCAACTGCAGCGCATGAATATTCTCTTCGGGGTGGCCATAGAGGCGAGTAATGGCCCCACCCTTGAAGCGTCCGTTTAGCACCTGGGAAACCGCCGGAAAAGCAGCGGCGACCTGTTGTAGCTTTTCAGTCAGAGAGGGCGCACAGGACGTGCCATCTCCGCTTCCGAAGTTGAGATCAGGCAATTTTCCGGGAAAAAAGCGTGGTACTTCGCTGCGGATCGAATGGGCATCCCAGAGCACAGCATAACCGAATTTTTCCTTGATCCGCGCCAGTTCTTCCTGCAAACAGCTATGGTATGGCTGCCAGAACTGTTCGATGCGCCCGCTAACTTCCGCCTCCTCCGGCTCCTGCCCGGGCAAATAAAGGGGTTCTCCGGAAAAGCCTGTGAGTGGACAAATGTCGGTGACCGACTGACCCGGATAGAGACTCAACCCGTCCGCACGACGATTCAGGTCAATGACGTAACGAGAGTAACGAGCTTTGATGACCGACACATTCAGATCACCAAGGAAGTTGTAGAGCCGGTCCAGGTGCCAGTCGGTGTCCGGCAGTACAGAGGCCTGCGTAGTCAATCGCCCAGCCAGGTCGCTGGGGATCCCGGTGCCGACGTGCGGCATGCTGACCAGCAGCGGCGACTCACCAGGAGCCAAATCGTAAACAGTGGTATCGGCCATGTGGGCTTAGCCTGTGATCATCGGCAGATCCAGACCCTGCTCCCGAGCACAGTCGATGGCAGCCTGATAACCGGCGTCGGCGTGCCGATAGACACCCGTAGCGGGGTCGTTCCACAACACCCGTTCAACGCGCTTTGCGGCATCATCGGTGCCGTCACATACAATCACTACCCCTGAATGCTGGGAGTAGCCCATACCGACACCGCCGCCGTGATGGATAGAAACCCAGGTGGCCCCACTGGCTGTATTGATCAGGGCATTCAACAACGGCCAGTCTGATACCGCATCGCTGCCGTCCAGCATCGATTCCGTTTCGCGGTTGGGGCTGGCAACAGACCCCGCATCCAAATGATCACGCCCGATAACCACCGGCGCACTCAACTCGCCAGTTTTAACCATTTCGTTGAAGGCCAGTCCCAGACGATGCCGTTGCCCCAGTCCCACCCAGCAAATACGTGCCGGCAAGCCCTGAAACTGAATGCGCTCGCGCGCCATATCCAGCCAGTTGTGGAGATGTGGATCGTCCGGAATCAGTTCTTTGACTTTCCGGTCGGTCTTGTAAATGTCCTCGGGATCACCTGACAGCGCTACCCAGCGGAACGGGCCGATGCCGCGGCAAAAAAGCGGCCGGATGTACGCCGGTACAAAGCCGGGGAAATCAAAGGCGTTATTGATACCAGCATGAAACGCTTCCTGGCGAAGATTGTTGCCGTAGTCGAAGGTGGGTATGCCCAGCTGCTGGAAGTCCAGCATTGCCTGCACGTGTACCGCCATGGATTTTCGCGCTGCCGCGGCGACCCTGGCCGGATCCGCCTGGGCCTGTTCGCGCCACTGCTCCACAGTCCAGCCAATCGGCAGATAGCCGTTCACCGGATCGTGGGCTGAGGTCTGGTCGGTCACCGCATGGGGCTTGATCCCGCGCTTGACCATCTCCGGCAGTATTTCCGCAGCATTACCCAGCAAGCCAACTGAGACCGCCTCACCCCTGCTGCAGGCCTCATTGATCAGGCCAATCGCCTCATCCAGGCGGGTGGCCTTCTTGTCGATATAACCGGTGCGGAGACGCATGTCGATCCGGGTCACGTCGCATTCGATCGCGAGCATGCTCGCCCCGGCCATCGTCGATGCCATGGGTTGCGCACCGCCCATGCCGCCGAGTCCGGCAGTCAATATCCATTTGCCCTGCAACTCGCCGCCGAAGTGCTGTCGCCCCATCTCCACAAAGGTTTCATAGGTACCCTGCACGATGCCCTGGCTGCCGATGTAGATCCAGGAACCGGCAGTCATCTGGCCGTACATCATCAGGCCTTGTTTATCCAGTTCGTTAAAATGTTCCCAGTTGGCCCAATGTGGGACCAGGTTGGAGTTGGCGATCAGCACTCGCGGCGCATCCTTATGCGTACGCAGCACCGCAACCGGCTTGCCGGATTGGACGATCAGGGTCTGGTCGGCTTCCAGACGTTGCAGTACTTCAATGATTTTGTCGTAGCATTCCCAGTTTCGGGCAGCGCGGCCAATGCCACCATAAACCACGAGATCTTGCGGACGTTCGGCCACATCCGGGTGTAAGTTGTTCATCAGCATGCGCATAGGCGCTTCTGTCAACCAGGATCTGGCGGAGATTTCAGTGCCAGTAGGTGCTTGAATGATACGAGAGCTATCACTTCGGGAGTTGATCACTTGTTCACTCCTGCGGATTGTTATCGGGTTAGAGAGGGGTGCTCAGGTCGGCATTTCAGTGTTCGATGACGAAGTAATCATAACCTGTATATACAGGATTGTCCACTGCGATACTCCCGACAGCGATGCCCTGGACACTGACGACTGTCAGCTTTTTCCGGCCTACAGTATCGCACCGTCTTTGACGACGGTCTGGCAGGGGTTGCCACCAATCCAATAACAAAGTTCTGCCGGTTTGCCGATATTCCAGAACACCAGATCGGCCCGTTTTCCCACTGCGAGAGTGCCTTTGTCAGCAGCGATGCCGAGAGCTATGGCCGCGTTGCGGGTAACACCCGCCAGCGCCTCAGCGGGCGTCAGTCGAAATAGCGTGCAGGCCATATTCATTATCAACAACAGGGAGCGGGCTGGCGATGAGCCGGGGTTGCTATCGCTTGCAATAGCAATCGGCACACCGTATTGGCGACAGAGCTGGATTGGGGGCAGCTGGGTTTCGCGCAAAAAATAGAAAGCGCCCGGCAGTAACACAGCAACCGTTCCGTGTTCCGCCATCGCTGCAATACCAGGCTCGGAGGTGAACTCGATGTGATCGGCCGACAGCGCGTTGTAACGCGCCGCCAGAAGGGCGCCGCCGCCATCAGAAAGCTGGTCTGCATGCAGTTTTACCGGCAGTTGGAGGTCGGCTGCTTTCTGAAACACCCTCTCGACTTGCGCGGCGGTGAAGCCGATGTTTTCGCAGAAGGCATCTACTGCATCAGCCAGTTTTTCTCGCTCGATCCGTGGCAGCATCTCTTCGCAGACCAGGCTGATATATTGGTCTGCCCCTCCCTCGTATTCCGCCGGTAGCGCGTGCGCACCGAGAAAGGTGCTATGAATATCAACCGGAAGTTGCTTACCCAGGTAGCGCGCCACTCGCAACATGCGTAGCTCGGTTTCAGGCTCCAGGCCATATCCGGATTTAATTTCGAGGGTTGTCACCCCCTCCGCCAACAACTGTTGTACGCGTTCCCTGGCGGATTCCACCAGTTCCTGTTCACTGGCGGCCCGGGTGGCGCTCACGGTAGACCTGATGCCACCTCCGGCGCGGGCAATCTCCTCGTAGCTGGCACCCTCCAGGCGCATCTCGAATTCTGCGGCGCGATTGCCGCCGTAGACGATATGGGTGTGACAATCGATCAGGCCGGGGGTAACCCAGCTGCCCGTGCCATCAAGGACTTCTAGTGCACACTCGCCGGGCGCGTCGGGCAGGTCCTGTTCCTTTCCCAACCAGGTTATGCGTCCACCAGCCACGGCAATAGCGCCGTTCTCGATCACCCCGTAGGCGTCTTCCCCGGGTACCATTGTTGCCAGGTTGACGTTCA
>JAPUKZ010000166.1 GCA_027295405.1 Gammaproteobacteria bacterium | reverse complement strand
GAACACGTGGCCGAACAGGCCGTGCAGGCCAGCTGGATATTCCCCGACTCCCATGTGCTGGTAGTAGATGATGGCGCAGAGAACCGGGAATTGCTGCAGCTTGTGCTTGAAGATCAAGGGCTCAGGGTGTCGACCGCCGAGAACGGCGCGAACGCCCTGCAAATGGCTCTGAACAGACGATTTGATTATATTCTAATGGACGTGCAAATGCCTGTCATGGACGGCTACACGGCGGTTGGTGAGATGCGCGAGCGCGGCCTCACCCTACCGATAGTTGCCATGACCGCCGAGGCAATGCAGGGCTCCGAGCAGAAATGCCTGGATGCGGGGTTCAGCGGCTACCAGTCAAAACCGGTTGATATCGATCGGCTGCTGTCGCTGTTGGCCGCCGACCTGGGCGCGGAAGCGGGCACCCGTACCTTACATGCCAATGCCAACAGGGTCCCCAACCAGGGAGCCGGTCCGAGGCTGGAGTCTGGGCCTATCCTGTCCAGCCTGCCGATGGACAATCCGGGTTACCGGCGCGTGGCGGAAAAGTTTGTGCTGCGCCTGGAAGAGCAGTTGGCCGCGATGCGCAGTGCCCTGCAGGACGAGGACTTGCCGGAGTTGGTCAGTCTGACCCACTGGCTGAAAGGCTCGGCCGGATCAGTGGGCTTTCACCAATTTACAAAGCCGGCACGGGAGCTAGAAAAAGCGGCGAAATCTGGCCGGATCGAAGACATCGCAGAGTTGCTGACAGTAGTAGAGGGCCTGTTCGGGCGCACCCGGATCAGCGATGAAGCGGGCGCTTGCCCGCGCGCTGATACCGCGAAAGGTCTGCCCGCCTGTAATTTCGATATTCCGGACGTCATCGAATCGGTCCTGGATGACGGCCGACCGCAGTTCCAGTCGATTATCGACCGATTTGCGGGCCGCTTATCTGAACAACTGGAGAAAATGGACAAGGCCTTGCGCTGTGAGAACCTGGAAGAGCTTGCCCAACTGGCCCACTGGCTGAAGGGATCCGCGGGCACGGTCGGTTTTGGTCTGTTCACTCAGCCTGCAGCCGACCTGGAACTCCACGCCCTTACGGGGCAATTGGCGGAAGCCCGTGATTGTATGGAGTTGTTGAATGAAATGAGCCGGCGGATTGTATTGCCGCAACGGGCCAGCGTGGGAGCGTGAGCGACGGAGACGGGAAAAGACTATGACAGTATCAAATAATATTCAGCGGCCACGGGCGGTTGTTGGCGAAGAACACACCGAGCAATTGCTGCGGGCGACCATCATGATGGTGGACGACGAGCCCCTGATGCTGGAAGTTCTTGAGCTGTACCTGAGTGAGGAAGGCTATTGGAATTTTGTTTCCGTAAGCCAGTCCACCGAGGCCATGGCGGTATTACAAAGGGAAATTCCGGACATTGTTTTTCTGGATCTCGTGATGCCAGAGGTGGACGGGTTCGATATCCTGCGCGAAATCCGGGCTGACGAAGCCACGAAACATCTCCCGGTTATCATACTGACATCCAGTAATGATGCTGCCACCAAACTGAAGGCGCTGGAACTGGGGGCGACGGATTTCCTGGGAAAACCCATCGACTCAAGCGAACTGGCGCTGCGCCTGCGCAATACACTCACGGTTAAGGCCTATCAGGATCAACTGGCGTTCTACGATGGGCTCACGGGTCTGCCAAACCGCACCCTGTTCCTGGATCGCCTGAAGTGGTCAATTACACAGGCTGACCGGGCCGAGACCGGGTTGTCAGTGATGAACGTTTCCCTCGATCGCTTCCGCGCTATCAACGACAGCCTGGGGCCACTGGCGGGTGACGAGATAATAAAGCAGGCAGCCTCCCGATTGGCGAGCGTGGTACGGGAAGTGGACGTTGTTGGCCGCCTGGCGGAGGACAAGTTCTCCAAGGGACTGGCACGAATGGGCGGCGATGAGTTTTCGATTCTGCTGCCCGGCCTGGTGGATGAAAGCCTGATCAAGCTTGTCGGTGACAGGGTATTGTCCGTGATGAGGGAAGCATTCACGTTCGAAGGTTATGACGTCTACTCGACCGCCAGTATTGGCGTAACACGCTATCCCGAGGATGGCGCGGACAGTGATTCGATCATCAAGCACGCCAGTGCGGCCAATGAATGGGCCAAACAGCAGGGACGTGATAACTACCAGTTCTACCAGCAGGAGATGAGTGTCAGGGCAAACCAGCGCCTGATCCTGGTGGCCGACCTGCACCGTGCCCTGGAACGCGGGGAACTGCTGCTGCATTACCAGCCCCAGGTAGAAGCAAGCACGGGCCGCGTGGTGGGCGTGGAGTGCCTGGTTCGCTGGCTGCACCCGGAAAGAGGGCTGATACTCCCCAACGAGTTCATCCCGCTAGCCGAGGAGGACGGGTTGATCATCCCCATAGGCGAGTGGGTCATTCGCGAGGCCTGCCGCCAGGCCAGGGAATGGCAACTGCAGGGTCTGGATAAGCTGGACGTATCGGTCAATGTGTCTGCGCGCCAGTTCCGGCAGCCCCGCTTTGTCGGGGTGGTTGCCGACGCACTTTCCAGTTACGGGTTTGCTCCCAGGCACCTCGTCCTGGAGTTGACCGAGGGGGCCATGATGGAAGACGTGGATGAAACCGCCGATCTCCTGGACGAGATAAAAAAGATTGGCGTTTCTATTTCAGTCGATGATTTTGGCACGGGCTACTCATCCATGGCTTACCTGAAGCGCTTTCCCATCGATGAAATCAAGATCGATCGTTCCTTTGTGGCGGAACTGCCCGACGACGAGGATGACACCGCGATCGTCAAGGCACTGGTTGCCATGTCCCAGTTACTGGAACTGCGGATTGTGGCAGAGGGCGTTGAAACCGAGGCGCAGCTGGAGTTCCTGCGCGGCCTGAACTGCGACGTGATACAGGGCTACTTCTTCAGCCGACCCCTGCCTGCGCCGGACTTCGCTGAGTTCGTTACGGAAAATCGGCAAAGAGTCAGCATCGAGCTGATAAAAGGGGTCGCTGGATAAACCTCACAGGGACGTGAGGAGGAAAAAGGGTAGTACTGCTGGCCGAACGCGGGATAACCGTCACCTACGAATCCATCCGGCTATGGTGCATCAAGTTCGGCCCCAAGTACGCAAGGCGGCTGAAGCGGAAACATCAAGGTTACGGCGACGCATTTTTCATTGATGAAGTCTTTGTGAAGATCAATGGCAAGCAGCATTACCTATGGCGGGCCGTAGACCAGGACGGTGAAGTAGTCGATGTATATCTGCAGGCCCGACGGGATGGCAAAGCAGCGAAAGCATTGGTGACGACGAGCGCATCGCCGAGGATGCATTAGTGCAACTGCTGCAATATCTCTGGTACACGGTCATCGAGATCGCCGCGACCCGGTAGCGCTCAGGCGACCAACGGCAACATGCCAGGGTTGGATAGTTCGCAGACAACTGCCTGGAATAAGTAATGGGAACCAGATCAGGTTTCTGTCGGGACAGCCCTCAAAATCTGGTAATTTTGTAGATTCAGCGCCCCACGCTGGTGCACTGTACCCCTCGCTTGCCCTATAATCGCCCACCTTTGAGGTCTCGCGCGAGTCCGGCCTCGTTTCCGGGCTGTCACAGTAACCCAATACACTTTTCCCAACCCTAGGCTAGCGCTATCAGGCAGAACCTGTAGCGGTTGGCACGCTATTTGCTGTACTACTTGCTGAGAGTAGTACTTAACTGACGCCAGAGGAGTAAGCCATGGCAATTGACAGACCGCTGCGCGAGCACCTGGGCAGAATTGATGAGCAGCGCGCATCGGGCCAGGTAATGGCGTTCTTTGATATGGATCGCACCCTCATCCTGGGCTACTCGGCCCTGGCGCTGGTGTGGGAAAGCATTCGCAAGCGTCAACCCGGGATGCGCAAAATCGCTGCAGATATACTTGCCAATATCGACCGCCGTGGAGGTGGCCGTCACTACACAAACCTGTACCAGGAACTGTTGCACTCCCTGGCTGACACGGCGGAAGCCGACTGGCGTGAACACGGGGAGCGGGCCTTCAAGCGCAGCCTGGCCGCCAGCATTTACCGGGAAGCCCGCCAGATTATTCAGCACCACCAGCGGCTGGGCCATAAGGTGGCGATTATCAGCGCTGCTACCCGCTACCAGGTAGATCCCGTGGCCCGAGCCCTGGGTGTAGACGAGGTCTGGTGCACGGAGCTCGAAGTGGATGAGGGCGTGCTGACCGGTGAGATCGAAGGCTCCTTGTGTTACGGCGATGGCAAGCTCAAAGCCGCCCGCCGCAGTGCAAAACACCACGGCGCCCGACTGGCAGATGCCTGGTTTTACTCCGACTCAAAGGACGACCTGCCCCTGTTGGAAAAAGTTGGTTACCCGGTAGCCACCAACCCGTCACCGGCACTGGCGCAGACTGCCCGCGACGAGGGATGGATCACACTCAAATTTTCCAGCCGCGGCAAACCCAACCTGGAGAGTGTTATGCGCACGGCGCTTATGGCCAACACCCTGGTGTCCACCGCGGCCGCGGGTGCCACCTCCTGGCTGATGTCCGGTTCGTCCAGGAAAGCCACCAATCTCATGAGCAGTTGGCTGGGAGGCATGGGCAGCGCATTGGCCGGGCTGGAGTTTGAAATCACCGGCACCGAATACCTGGAGAGCGTGCGGCCTGCAATTTTTACGTTCAATCACCAGAGCTACCTGGATTCCATCGTCATGGCGCACCTGCTGCGGCACGACTTTGTCGGGTTCTGCAAGCGGGAAGTGGGTGACAACAAATTGTTGGGTCCATTGCTGCGGGCTCACGGTACCATCTTTGTCGACCGGGATGCGGCCGACCAATCCCTGTGCATGCAACAGGCGAAAAAAGCACTGCTGGCGGGCAAGAGCCTCGCCATTGCGCCGGAGGGCACTCGCAGCGCCACTGGTGAATTGCTGGAATTCAAGCACGGAGCTTTC
>JAPUKZ010000165.1 GCA_027295405.1 Gammaproteobacteria bacterium | reverse complement strand
CGCCGCCCACTGGCTCAAATAGTCCCGAGATGTGTTGCGCGGCTGCTGGAAGATAGCCAGCACACCCACATGCATGGGCGTATCCGCAGACTCCATCATGAGCCACACCGCATCCAGCGGCTTCATGCGTGTATTTTTCATCTGATCATCAAGTCCCTGGGGTTAGCGGATACCTACAACGTCGTGTAATGAACTGTTTTTGACAGAGCTTCATCGAAAATCAATACCCTGCATAAAGGCTAGCATTTCCTTCAGGTATTTGCCCTGGTCAAGGTGTATGACATGGTTGCCCGGAAACCAGTGGATCTGGCATCGGTCCCAGTGATCCCAGAGCAGGCGCGAGTGTTTGGGTGGCGCCAGGCGGTCACCCGCTCCGCCGACTATCATCAGGCGCTCTCTGGGGAGCTTGGGTTTATAAGTCAGGGGATTATGCACCGCCAGCTGGTGTCGCGCTTCCCGTATGCTCAGGCCGTTGAACCTCATCAGGATCTTGGCCACCCAGCTGGCGGGAGCCCACTGCAGCAGCACATCGACGATACTGACCACCGGTACATTCGGAATCGAGAACGCCAGGCGGTCTTCCACCGCAGCCAGTATCGCTGAGGTATAGCCGCCAAGGCTGATCCCAGTCACACCGTACTGCTCCACCCCCCGCGAATCCAGGTAATCCAGGAAAACCCGGAAGTCATAGACAGAATGAGCCACTGACTCATTCAGGTGGCACATGCCACCGGAGAAATACCCGTGACCGCTAAACGGAGAGAAACGCCCTTGTCTCGCGCCGTGAAATGGCAGGGTATACAGCAAAATATCGTAACCCTGTTGGTAAAACCATCGCAGCTCCAGAAATTTGCTATTGAGCCAATAGGGATCCGCCATGAAACCATGGATGACGCAGATTGTAGGCCTTGGACCAGAGCTGTGGCGCCAGTGCTGCGCACAAGCCACGCGGTTCCGCGAGTGACGCAGATAGCGGTGGTTGAGATTTTCGTTGACCGGCTGGAACGGACTGTCAAACGTGAGTCCCCGGCATTCACCGTCATCAGGCTGGAAGTGATACCAGGCCGGCTCGGATTCCCGAACCTCAACGCCGTCCGCTGGCCGCTGAAAGAACGCACTGGCATCAGCGGTCTCTGCCATTGCCTGATAGAACTGGATCTCTTCCTGGTCTTTGAATTTCCGCAGGGGATTGAACATCAGCGGCAAGGACAAGGTGGCCAGCAGGCTGGCAACCACGGTGCGAATACCTATATCCACGTAAGCCGTGGCGTCCACCAGCAGTTTGGTGCGCAGATCCAGCTCGAAATCGTCGGGGAACTTGTAAAAATTGCTTTCGAGATTATCCCACCACGGCTGCTCGGGCATGACATGCCGGGAATGGCCATAGTCCGCGTTCACCACGCGTGACACAATGTTTGAAAGGTCTTCCATGTTATCTCACTATCTCTCTAAGAGTGGCTGTATCCGCACACGGCACTGTCTGCAAGCGGGCGGTTTATTCAGCGCCAGACTCCCACATCACCAGGGGGTCTCTTGCCGAGGCACCGCAGGAAAACGCTTTTTCCACCCGGGAAAGGTACCGTTCTTCAATAGCGCTGCGCTTGATTTTCAAGGTGTGGGTCACCAGGCCGTTGGCGGAGGCCCACTCATCTTTCGCTACCAGCACACAGGCAATCCTTGCATGACTGTCGAGGTCGGCGTTAACCGACTGGATCTGTAGACGCAGTTGCTGCTCCACTGTTTTACCGTCAGCCGCCCTGCCCGCAGCCGAGAGCTGCACCAGCAACGCGGTTTGTGGCAGGCCATTTCCCATCAGGCACACCTGGTCCAGGTGCGAATTGGAAACGAACTGACCCTCAATCGGTACCGGAGCGACATACTTGCCCTTGGTCGTTTTGAAGATTTCCTTGACCCGCCCGGTGATTTTCAAAAAGCCGTCCTCGTCAATCTCCCCCTTGTCGCCGGTATGTATCCATCCGTCGATCAGGGTTTCGGCGGTTTTCCCCGGCTCGTGCAGGTAGCCGGTCATGACCGCTTTGGCCTTAATGAGGATTTCACCAACGTCGGTAATCTTGATCTCGGTATTCCAGGTGGGTTTACCCAGGGTGCCCGGCTTCCGATCCCAGGGCAGGTTACAGGTACCCGCGAGTATTTCCGATTGGCCGTAGATTTCACACAGCGGCATATCGAGGGCATCGTACCAGCTGTGCAATGGCAGCGGGGTCGGTGCCGACCCGGTCAGCAGGATGCGCCCTGCATCAAGCCCCAACGCCGCCTGAATATTCGATGTAGTAGATTCCGCCTGTGCTGGATCAGCCAACAAGGCATCCAGACCTTCCTGCCCGCCGAACCCGGCCAATACACTTTCCTGGAACTTGGTCCACAGCCGCGGTACGCACTGAAATACTGTGGGTCGCACTGCTTTCATATCGGCGGCGAAGGTGGCCTGGCACTCATTAAACCCCACCGTACAACCCGCTTGCATACTCATAAAACCCACGATCGCGCGCTCGAAGCCATGGGCCAAGGGCAGGTAGGAAATCAGGCGATCCTCCTCGACCATACGGAAGGTATGGCCGAAATTGCGGACCATATGACCCGCCGCTTCAAAACTGTAGACCACTCCCTTGGGCAGCCCCGTTGAACCGGACGTATAGATAGTGGTTATCTCATCCTTGCCTTCGCGTCCGGGATTGCCCGGCAGTGGCGCGTAATCGGCAAGCAAATCCTCCCAGCGGAAGTCGGCCTCAGGGATATCAACAAAGGGCAGGGAGATCACTTTGACATGGTCCGGCACGATCGCCTTGACCTCCTGCCAGTTGTCCGTCTGGCCGACAAAAAGCACCTTCGAGTCACTGTGCTCAAGGATGTAAAGGACATCATCGCCAGTCATGCTGGTAAACGCCGGCGCACTGGCACAGCCGCTCATCATGATGGCCAGATCCGCCATCAACCAATGGGCGCAGTTTTTGGACAGCAAGCTAATCCGCTCACCTGAGCCGAGACCCATGGACTGCAGGGCAGCCGCTATCCGGCGTGCCTGCTCGCCCACCTCTCGCCAGCTGTAGTCACGCCACTCTTGCTCGACGGGTTGCCGCAGGTAGACGGAATCGGGTTTACTGGCCTCCCAGTGATAGAACATGTCCAGCGGGGTTTCGGCTCGATCAATATCGATCATGGTCATGATTGTTGTCTCGTATTGATGTGTGACAGCGTTGCAGCGCATCAGCCTTTAGCCAATAGCGCACGATATAGTGGGTACAAGATAGCGTGGAGAGCTTGCGATGCCGATGATCAAAACTTACATTCGGCTTGATCGTTTTGCGGTAAGAGTGTCCCGCATCACATGGTTCGCCGCTTATGTGTTGGGAAACTTATCGGTGCGGTATTGCGCGGGGCTCATGCCGCTCCATTTCTTGAACGCCGGACTAAAAGCAGCGGACTCAGTAAAACCCGTGCGCTCGGCGATATCGGCGATAGAAATTTCCTACCTGGACAACAGCTCCAATGACAGCTCACGACGCACCGTATCCTTGATCTGCCGGTAGCAACTAGCCTCCTCCTCGAGACGCCTTCGGATTACCTGGGGACTCATGCCAAGCG
>JAPUKZ010000164.1 GCA_027295405.1 Gammaproteobacteria bacterium | reverse complement strand
CGTACCCCGCCCTCTTCGTATCCGGCTTTGACGCCGGCGAAGGGGATATTGCTGGGATAGGCGGCACCGGTACCACCGTTGTCACTGACCACCAGCACCATGGTATTGTCCCATTGTCCGGAATCCCGCAGCTGCTTGAATACGCGTGCAATATTGGTATCCAGTTGCGACTTCAAGGCCTGATACTTGCCCCTGGCGTCGTCACTGAATTGCCCGGCATAGTCGACCCCGGGCTGCAGCGGCGTGTGGGGTGCATAGTAGGAGAGGTAAATGAACCAGGGCTCCTTTTCAGACTGCATCACCTTAAGCGCATGCCCGGTCAACAACTCGGTCAGGTGCCCCGGATACTGTCGCAGGTCCCCATTCTCATTTTCCAGCCAGGGATTGAGATAAGTGGGCGGACCACGGGTGTAGACTCCGTCATGATGGGGTCCGGCCAGATACAGTTGGCTCATAAAGCCAAACCAGTGATCAAAGCCCTGAAACTCAGGACGAGACTCACGGTGTGCATCCCCCGCATGCCATTTACCGATCATGTGGCTGCTGTAGCCATGGGCGGACAGCACATCGGGCAGCGTTTCCACTTCCCGGGCCAGCCCGGAGCCCAGCGGGTGAAAACCCAGGCTGGCGGGGTAGCGGCCGGTCAACAGGGCGATCCTGCTCGGGCTACAGCTGCTCTCGGTATAGTGGCGGGTAAAGCGCAGGCCTTCACGGGCCAGCTGGTCCAGGGTGGGGGTGGGCGAATCGGAGCCGTTGTTGATAGCCAGGTCGTTATAGCCAAAGTCGTCCAGGACAATCAGAAGAATATTGGGTCTCTCTTTTTCGGTACCACAACTCGCAAGTAACGAACAGATAACTGCGAGCCCACACGCGCACAAGCCCCGGACGCTACACTGCAGATTCGTCAAAGCATGTGTCCGGGGTGCGTTGTACGCCCATGTTGATTATCCTGTTGTCGACCGCCCGGTATTATGCCACGGTTTATTTGCTGGCAAGCGGCGAGACACAGGTAATTCCCGTAGCCAGCGGAACAACCGTGACAAACTTGAGTTCCTGATGAACAAGCTATCCACCCTTCATACCCGACCCAGCTCAGTCAATGCAGTTAGCGAGAGGATTGTTGTCACCCTGGCCCTGGGTCTGGCCGTGGTCTGGATATGCTGGACCAGTGTCAACTGGTTCAGGTACCACCCCCACCTGCCCTGGCGAGATCTGTTTCTGGTACTGACGCAGGTCATGGAGCTGTCCCGGGCACCGCTCGACATGACCAGCCTTTGGCAATGGTTTGAACCTCACTACGGCACGCACAGAATCGCCATCCCCCGGCTCTTGTTGTTGCTGGATACCCAACTGCTTTCCGGCCAGAATCACCTATTTTATGCCGCCGCCTGGTTGTGCCTTCTGTTGTTGGTTGCTCTCTATACGCGCCTGGCAGCCAGCTACTTCCGGGAACCGCGCACAGTCGTGTTCACCGCGGCGCTGGCGAGCATCTGGCTGTTCAGCCCCTCGCATCTCTGGAATTTGATCAATGCCATCAATGTGAGCTGGCACCTGAGCCTGGCCTGCTCCTTGCTGGCGTTTTACCTGCTGATCAAGCGTCCCGCAGAACCTCGGCTGTGGGACTGGTGCGGCGCCTATTTACTGTGTGCATTGGCTGCATTTTCCACTTTCGCAGGCGTGGTCGCCTGGCTGATGTTGCCGCTGATGGCCTGCCTGATTCAACCGCGGGCGTTCATTCCCACTCTGCTTGCCAGCGGCGCCTGCGCCTGGTTGTACGTGGGAGGCATGGCCTCGGATGCCTCCCTGGCCAGCCAATGGGATGCGGGCACGCCGGATGTGATCGCGAAAATTCGGGCCCTGGCCGAAGCAGCACTGGCCGCCAATACCCCGGCCCGGATAATGGAAAAGACCCTGCAATTTCTTGGCTGGCCCCTCAGCGCCCAGGCACCGCGCCTGGCCCTGATACTCAGCCTGGGATCGGTTGCGATTCTGGCAATCGTCTTCGCCTCAGCCTTGCTCTCGTCTGTGCGCACCCGCGAACGTCTGCACCCCTGGTTTACCTTCTGTCTCATCGCTGCCGGACTGTGTCTCGGCATCGCATTGGCAACCCAATTGGGCAGGCTGATGGTGCACCCCAATCACGCTCACGGACCCAGCTATGAGCGCTACCAGACCGTGGTGGTGGTCTATTGGTTGAGTGTCTCGGGTTTGCTCATGGGCCAGAAACCACGGACCGGAGTAGGGGGAGCGGTCTTGTTTACAGCGCTAGTGGGTTTGGCCTGGGCCCTGCAACTGCCAACTGGTGACTATCTCAGGCAAGAGATACAAAGCGCGGAGGCCGCAGCCCGTTTATTCAACCGCGGTCAGCTCGCCCATTTACACCAGTCCCGACCCACCGCTGGCAACCGTTTCACCCCGGAATTTGTGTTCAGTTTCGATGCATACTTTGAGCAGCACCAGCTGGCCTACCGAGCCCCGGTGGCAAGCCCTGCTGGTCTGGCCAGCGCTGAACCCTGCGATCCGGAATCCGTAAAGCTGGAGTTCGCCACCATACAGGAGATCAAAGAGTTCGCAGCCGGTGTTGAAGCACAGGCCGTAAGCGCCTCCCTGACAACACCAGCCGCGAGACTCAGCCGGGCTGTTGTTCTTTACCAGGGAGAAAACCTCGCCGGTCGCCTGTCACCGGTGCATCAGGGTGATTACAGGCCGCGCTCCCTGCTGGATCCAGAGAATACCCGCTGGCAGGGGATTGCGGTGCCTGCCGGAGAGCGCGATTGGACCCTGGTCTTGCAGGGCGCGACCGGGGCCAGTGTCCTGTGTAAATACACAACGCTCACAACTCGCTGAGAATGTTCTTGTCCACCGGGAATTCACAGAACATCTTCCACCGCCGCCTGCCACAACTCAGCGCGGCCCTGATTAGTCTGACTCTGCTACTGGTCGCGGGTGCACTGGTGCTGTGGACGTTAGCACTGTGGTACAAGTATCACCCGCACATGCCGTGGCGGGACACTTTGCCCCTGCTGCGGGACCTGCTTACGATCTTCGAGGGAAACTACACCGGGACAGATCTTCTGGCCCTGTTGGAGCCCCATTACACCGCCCACCGGGTTCTGGTGCCACGCTTGCTGCTATTGCTGGACCTGCGATTGTTTGCGGGGCAAAGTCATCTGTTTTTTGCCGTGGGCTGGGCTTCCATGGCGCTGTTACTGCTGCTGCAGGGCAGCGCGGCACGGTCCTACTTCCGGGGCTGCCGCACTGGTTTACTCGCCAGCCTCACTCTGTTCACGATTTTCCTGTTTGCACCGACGCACCTCTGGAACCTGCTGAATCCGCTCAACAGCAGCTGGCACTTGTCCATCGCCCTTTCCATGCTGGCCCTCTTCGTCGCAGGAGCGCAGCATACGCCGCTTTCCGCGAGACGGGTTACGGTAGCCTACACGCTACTAACCCTGGCCGCCTTGACCAACTTCAGCGGCGTGATTGCCTGGCTGCTGCTGCCGGTGCTGTTTCTACTGGACCGGCGTCGGTACTCGGTGTGGGCATTTGTCGGCAGCGGCCTGTTCGTGCTCATCTATATTCAGGGGGTCGCCTCGGACGCGGAGATCGCGCTCAACATAACGGCGGATTTGCCTCCCTCAGACGCGGTGCAAGACATGGAGCAGGAAGCGCAGGCTGTGCTCGCCAACAACAACCTGTGGCTGGTCATCGCCAGAACTGTCGACTTGTTGGCGTGGCCGCTGTCCCGGGGGTCACAACACTGGCCCCGTATCCCGGTTGTATTGTCACTGCTGGGCCTGGCGAGTCTCTGGGTTTACACGATTCGAAATTGGTGGCTGCACCGCAGCCGGCTCCACCCCTGGCTGGTGTTTTGCCTGCTTGGCGCCAGCTTGTGCCTGGGCATTGCCGCCAGTGTGCAGTTCGGTCGATTGTTGACCTACCCTGATGCAATCCACGGGCCCAGCCCGGCCCGCTACCAGACCTTTATCGTCGGTTACTGGGCCTACATCAGCGGCCTGGCGGTCAGCCTGGGGGGGCGCCGGGCCGGCTGGAGGCAGACATCGGTTCTGGCATTAACCTGTGCAGTGGCGCTGCTGCTCGTACTGGCACCCGGGGCTACCCTGGCCAGGCAACTGAAGAGCGCAGAGTATGCGGCAATGTTGTATCTGGTTGGGGAACAGCAGGAATTGAAATCGGCACCCCAGTCAATGGCGGCGTCCTTTACCTCAGATTACGCGCTCGCCTTCGATGCCCTCTTTTCCAGCCACGGCCTGGCTTATCACGCCGCGGTGTCGATTCCGGAGCGAAGACAAGACCTGCCGCTGTGCAGTAACCTGGGCGTGCAGCTCGAGAAAAGCGACCCGCTAGCACCCCTGAGCCTGGTGATGGCCCCTAACGCAGACTTCCAAACGCTGATTGCACGAGTGCAGGGTAGCGCGGGGATGGGGATACGCCATATCCTGATCTTCAATGGGCCCCGGCTGGCAGGCCGGCTTGGCCCGCAACACCGGGGTGATTTTTCACCCCGGCAACTGGCCCAGGCCGGGCACTATGAGTGGCTGGGAGGCTATATGAAGTCGGCAGCCAGCGAACCCTGGTCTACTGTCTCACTGGAAGCATTGCTGAGTCCGCCGCGCAGCTGCAAGGTACGGCTCTCCGAATAGCAACTACTTGAGCTTTGGAAATGAACGATAAAGCGAACCAGTGAATCAAGACCAGAGCTTGGGAGCCGCGCGCAATCCTGTTCGTCGCGGCGCTGGCGTTCTACCTGCTGCTCCGCCGTCCCGCTACACCTGGCCTGTGGGACTGGTGTCTCGCCTACCGGCCCTGCGCGGTGGCCGTTCAATCCATTGGCAGAGAGGCGTGATTCTGGATGGGCCGGGGGAATTCAGCCTGGTTCTGCAGAGCGCCACGGATGACAACCCGCTAGCTAGTTCGGCGGGGAGGCCCCTTTTGTTATGACTGTACTAAACCCTGAATATTTGCTTGATAATAGAGACGGTATCTATACTCCACAGGTTTTTGATGCGGGACAACTCATGCGCGCTTCAATCCGAAAATTCATCGAACTCACGGCCACCACCCTACCGATTCGAGGCAGTATTTACGAATTTGGTGCCTGGCAGCCGAAAGGCCAGGAATCAACTGCCGACTTGCGCGGTATTTTCCCCGGCATTGAGTACGTGGGCTGTGATATGCGCCCGGGCAAGGGGGTGGACCGCGTGCTGGATTTGCATGCAATTGAATTGCCGGACGCCTCTGTCGCGACCGTCATCTCTTGTGACACCTTTGAACATGTGGAGTACCCGCGCCAGGCTATTGCCGAAATACACCGCATTCTGGATCCACTGGGCATGCTGATCATCACCTCGGTGATGAATTTTCCGATACACGAGTATCCGCACGATTACTGGCGCTTCACCCCCGAGGGCTTGCGCTCCCTACTGAAGCCGTTTGCATCCAGTTTTATTGGTTCCTTTGGTGATGAACCAGAGCACCCGCAAACCGTTGTTGGCATCGGCTTTAAAGGCGACCCACCTGAACTCGAGGAGTTCGAGCGCGGCTACCGACATTGGCAACAGCGTGCCAATGAGATCATGAGAAAGTTGCGCGCAGAAAGCGAGTCTTTGAGCCCGAAGTAGTTGCCTGCACAGCAGCATTCCCAGGTGCTGCGTTTTAAGCGAGGTCTACGGGCTTCCCATGGACAGGCATTCTGGCGCTGATTACAATGTCCAGCCGATTCAGAAGTTACCCCTGCGCACCCGGGAGCTATCAGCCATTTCACACTCAAGCCAGCAGTCATCAACCGCTGCCAGCGCTCCCCGGCTGGTCTTCCTGCATATTGTAAAAACTGCTGGCACATCGCTGGTGGAGTATCTGCGATCCCGCCTGCCACCCGATAGCGTTCTCTCACACGGCGATTTCCTGGAGTACCCCGGACAGCGCCTGGATCCGGATTCGATGGCGGCCTACAGCGTGATCTCCGGCCACTTTGGCTATAGCCAAATCAAGGAGTATCTGGCGGACAGTTACTCCGTCACCTTTCTGCGAGACCCGATCGACCGGGTTCTGTCCCTGTACAAGTACTGCCTGAACGCCGATATGCAGAAGCGCTTTGCGGCTGCGCGCGCGACCGCGGAATTGTCGGTGGATGATTTCATGACTTCCGTCCGCCCTGAGGTGGTAGAGATGCTGGACAACCAGCAAACCTGGCAATTGGCAGACACCTATTGGACGGTGGATCGCCAGCGCCAGCCTCTGCGCAGCGATGCTGAGCTGTTGCAGCTTGCCAAGGCGCATCTGCAGGAATTCTCGCTGGTGGGTTTTACCGATACCTTCGCCGAGGACTTTCGCAAGGTGGTACTGGCGATGCAATTGCCAGAGCCGGGGCATGTACCGCGCCAGCTCCGCACACAGGACCCGGTTTTGCCGGAGCACCTGCAAGACTCCACCCTGGCCACCCTCAAAGACCGCATGGCCCTGGACTACGAACTGCTGGAGTACGCTCGCAGCCTG
>JAPUKZ010000163.1 GCA_027295405.1 Gammaproteobacteria bacterium | reverse complement strand
CCGATTTGCAGGGAGCCGTCTTTGGCCGCCGCCATGCCGCACACCTTCTCGGTCCAGGCCAAATCACTTTGGCCGACGCTGGCAAAAGTCTCCACCACCTGGTGGGTAAATTGTTCGTCGGCAGCCTGCAGCGGCCCTATGGTTCCAGACATCTTTTTCCTCCACTTTGCCCTGTCCCGTTAATCAGTGCCAGGCATCATCAGCGGCTGAGTGCTTGCGAATAATACATGCCGGGGACCGGGTAGAGCCAGCCGGGTTTATTATTTCAGGCTGTGACTGAAAGCTTGCCAGCAGCCGGTGGCGATGGCGGTGACTGGACGCTGCTGTAGATCCCCTTTAAAGTGGGCCTCCCCACCAGGGCAAAGATGGCAAACCCATGGTTACAATCGCCTCCTCTCCGGAACAAATCACGCCCGAGTGGTTAACGCTGGCACTGCAGGAATCAGGCCACTTACCAGTGGGAGAAGTTATTGATGCTGAGTATGAGCTTATCGGTACTGGCAAGATGGGGGACAACGCCCGTTATACCCTGACCTACGACGGTGATTACGGCGCACCCGCCACCCTGATCGCAAAATTGCCGGCTTCCGATGAGAAAGCCCGTACCATGGCCGGCGCCCTGGGTGCCTATTACAACGAGGTGATGTTCTATAAACATCTGGCACCGCGCACCGAGATGCGCACTCCTGCGATCTACGCCAATGAAGTCAATGCCGAGGGTACCGAGTTTGTGACCCTGATGGAGGACCTGGCGCCGGCACAGCCGGGCAGTCAACTGAGGGGCGAGTCTCTGGAACACACGCGCCTGGCGCTGCAACAAGCCGCAAAGCTGGCCGCCTCATTCTATGGTGATGAGGAAATCGGGGCGCTGGATTTTGTCACGGCGTCTGCCCGCGCTGACGGCGGAGCCCAGGGTGGTGAATTAATGCAGCAATGCTGGCCACAGTTTGTCGATCGCTTTGGCCACGGACTCTCCAGCGAATGTATCGCCTTGGGTGAACGCTACGTCGACCGCCACCTTCATTTCGTGACGCGCTACCAGGGCAAGAAAACCCTGATCCACGGTGATTTTCGTTGTGAAAATGTCCTGTTCGGCCCAGACACAGCGACCATTGTTGACTGGCAGACAGTGGGCGAGTCCAGCGCGCTGACCGACGCCGCCTATTTTATGGGTGGCAGTGTCGACATCCCCCAGCGCCGCGAATGGGAAAGGCAGCTGATTGGCGCATACGCTGACTGGCTGAATGCCGCGGGAGTCGACCTCGGTTTCCAGGACTGTTGGGAACAGTATCGCGAATTTGCGATGCACGGTATTCTGATAACCGTGCTGGGCGCCTGCTTCACCGAAGCCGCTGAGCGCAGCGACCGCATGTTCCTGGCAATGATTCAACGTCATTTACAACAGTGTGTCGATCTGGATTCCTCAGATTTCCTGGAATAAGATCGGCGACGGTCTTTTTGCACCGCACAGGCTGTGACGCGGAGGGATTGCCCGCCACAGACGAGGGCATTTTCAGGAGCAACAGCCCTTTAAAACTCCTGCGGCGCCCCAAGATCTAACAGATGCTGAATAAAAGCCCTTCTCTCCAAAACTGCCTGCTTATGGCCTCCGCGCCCATCCTCTTGATCTGGTGGCTCAAGCTATGTGAGGTGATGTTCGGCTGGAACCTGTATCAACTGGGCATTTATCCTCAGAACCCCAGCGGGCTTATCGGTATTGTCACGGCGCCACTTATCCACGGTTCCTGGCAACACGTGGTGGGCAATACCCCACCGCTTCTGTTTTTGGGCAGCATTCTTATCTACGGTTATCCCAAATCGCGCTGGTGGGCACTGGCGATTATCTGGCTGCTGTCAGGCGCAGGCGTGTGGCTGTTTGGCCGCGACAGTTACCACTACGGGGCCAGCGGCTTAACCCACGGTATGTTCTTCTATCTGTTCATAGGCGGTATTCTGCGGCGGGACAAACGCTCCAGCGCTCTGCTAATGCTAGCGTTTTATCTGTATGGCGGTATGTTGATGACCATATTTCCGCGTGAGTCGGGGATTTCCTTTGAATACCACCTGTTTGGCGCTCTCACAGGCGTTCTCTGCGCCATTGTCTTTCGCCATTGGGACCCAAAACCCGCCCGTAGAACCTATTCCTGGGAACGGCAAGCGGATAACGGCGAGTCGCTGACAGAAGAGGAAGACCCTGTCATCGGTGACCAATGGAAGACCGAGGAGGAGCATCCACCGGAACGATTTTGAATTGCGGGTCCGCAGCGCACGATCCTGGCTTTTTGCCATTCAGTGTCGGTATTGGCTCATCGAGTGTCTGACGGTAATGCGCTGTCAGATGCGCGTGCAACGCAGCTTGAACTGCAGGAGAGGAGCGGCTGAATCTGCAAACGAGCTATGATCTGGAAATCGCGACCGGGCATGACGCTGTCACCGTTAAGCGGCCAGCAATTTTCGTAACCGTTCACGGAGTATAGATACCGTCTCTATTATCCAGCCAAAGGCGAATTTCACGCATAGCAGAACGGCTGAATTAGACGACTCGTAAGCATAGATGGCGGTCAGGCATTGAGCTTTATAGGGAGAAACCATCCATGGCTGTGGATTTGAAGGAGTATTGTCAAGTAAAACCTGGCAGCAGCGAGGGAGCTGGTTCACCGTAGAAATGGGCATGGACGGCCTGAAGAATGAAGTTGTAGGCGGAGCGGCCTTGAAGCGCACAGGTGCCTATGACGGTCCATAGCCGCTCGTTGGCCTCACGGCCTCTCTGGCTTCTTGTGCCCTGGGTTACATGGCGGTCGATGACGATGAAGCGAATGGCCTGTTCGGCCACATTGTTGGTCGGGTCCATCCCGGGAGTGGTAATGAAGCGGAAGTAGGCCTCACCATTGCGGCGAAAACGTTCCGCCATGTTCTGTGCTTCGTTTTTCTCTTCCTTGCCATCCTCGCCGATGCTGCTCGGCGCAGAGTTGATGGCAATGCGCAGGATGCGTTTTTTGGCCTTTTCCAGCGCCGATTGAAAATTCGCCTGGTCCCTATGTTCATGGTCATGAATGAGCTTGAACATCCGCTTGAGCGCCGCGAGCAGTTTTTTGCCATAGGTCCGGGTATCTTCATCCGGCAGCTTGATCAGGAACTTCACATCCCTGATCAGATGGGCGATACAGAATTGCACCGCGACATTGAAATCTTTCATGTACTTGCGATAGGCCGAGAAGTAGTCGCAACCGATAGTGCCCTCGAACTCACGTCCCAGCGTCTTGATGAGGACCTTGGAGCCGCGGGATTTGTCGATGCGAAACAGCACGTACAAATCGGCCTTGAAGACCCAGGTCCAAAAAAGGTTACCGTTCTCCTTGTGGCCGGTCTCATCCACATTCAGGACCGTCTCCAGGGGCAGGCGCTCCAGCAACTCCTCATAAGAGGGGGCCAGGGCATAGCTGACCTTCTGGATCAGCTTCGCCAGGTAACCACGACACACCGGCACGCCGAGCACATCGCGCAGGAATTTGCGGATGGTGGAGAACGAGGCATGGCAGCCATTTTTCATATACGCCACCAACGCGGTGAGCCGCGCCTTGAACAGGCCGGCTTTGACCACCGCGTCCGGGAAGGGAGCATAATGGGTTTTATCGCACCGCGCGCAGTAGTAAGCGTAGGCGAGGTGCTCTTCTTTATGCACGACCACCTCTTTCACCTCGACCTGTTGGATGCACCGCGGCGGGATGTCAGGCCGCCAGGTGAGATCGGCATGGTCACAGGTAGGGCAAGACGGGGAATGATATTCCCAGAACTGGTCAATCTCCTCTTCGCGGTAGGGCGTGCGCTCATGCCTGGGGTGACCGGGTTGGCCACCGGGCTTATTTTTTGCCTTGTTGCCTGGTTTCTCCTTCGGCGGCTTGGTGAGATCTGACGAGGGCGGTTTGCTGGAGTTGGAGGAGTTCTTTTGTAGGGCGACGATTTTCTTCTCCTGCGCGGCCACCGTGGCGCTCAACTCGCACAGATTGGCAACCACGCACTCCCGTCCCGCCCGGTAGATGGCCAGGGCTTCCTCACGTTTCATGGCACAACCTGTCTCGATAGCGCCGCGCCAAAGGATAGAGATAGACCTCTTTGCGGCTGGTCTGGATGGTGCGGTTCCGGTCGTTGCGGGTGCGCCCGGTGGTCTGCCCGGTGCAGATCCAATTGGCCGCCTGGTAGCAGGTGCCACGATAGCGTGAGATATCGACGAAGCTCTCCAGCAAATAGAGGGGGTGGGCATACTTGTCCATCCAGTCGCGGCTCACCCGTCTGGCCACGCGGGAAAGGATATGACTGGCCAGATGCGGCACCCGAACCCAGGGCAAAATCAAAAATCGGGTGTTATTGGTGACATACTGCAGATTGCGCTCGCGCACCGGCGGACTCCAACCGATGTGGGTATCCCGCGAGGCGCTCTTCCAGGCCGCCGAGCCGAACAGAATACAGGCCAGCGGGTGGCCATCGCGGCCGTGGATGAGATATTTCATGTTCTCGCCCACGGTGTTTTTGTAGCCGAGATAGTGGTGGCCACAGAGCAGGCACCGGAACAGCCGGTCTTGCTCGGAGCCGGTGGCAATGCGGCTTATCTTAATGGGCTGTAGGCACCCCAGGTCGCCTGCAATGGGATCGGACTGATGGGGCACCCATACCGCTGAGCGGTTGCGAAACCCGTTGGGGGATTTTCGTTGGCGTGGTGGCAGGACGATGCGCCCGGCCTTTTCCAGGCGCAGCAGCAGACTTCTGCAGGCCATATCTTTGACTTGGCCGTTGGGCCCTCGCCAGTCCCATAACTCGCAGAGCTTGACCGATAGCCGGGAACGTCCCCAGCCGGGATTCTCAGAGAGCAGTTGCTGAATAAGTGCGGTGTCGGGGTGAAATTGCCGACCTTGTATCGTGACCGTGATCTGTTCCATGACCATACGATACAGCGCATCGGCTTCTGAGTCCAGCCCTCAT
The DNA here is from genome assembly GCA_027295405.1 of Gammaproteobacteria bacterium. Classification (GTDB taxonomy): domain Bacteria; phylum Pseudomonadota; class Gammaproteobacteria; order Pseudomonadales; family Halieaceae; genus JAPUKZ01. Next base: position 149 of record JAPUKZ010000163.1, on the reverse strand, counting down.
GGTAAAATGTAAAATGCCGCTTTGGTGGGTTGGGATACGGTTTTTATAGCCGTGAACGGTTACCCGAAAAGTAAGCGGTGCGTGAACCGCGGGGTGCCCTATCCGGCTTCTGCAGGATTTTTCTTCAAAGACCACGGCAGGAGGTTTTC
>JAPUKZ010000162.1 GCA_027295405.1 Gammaproteobacteria bacterium | reverse complement strand
AACGTACGAACCCGGTGGGGTGGGTAGTAGCCGTGGATGCACCGGCGTTCCGCTTCGCGCCCGGCCTCTCGCTCGCCTTCAATCGTGATTTTCCCACTGCAACGGCGCTATTAGTCGATGGGGGGCTCTTAGGCGCAGCCGCCAACTGGGCAAGCGACAGTGCCGCACTGGCGATACTCGACTGGCTACCTACCGCAGCTCCCTACGCAGTACGCGAGCCGCGCCGAGTGCTCATCGTAGGTGCCGCAGGCGGCACTGGGGTGTGGAACGCCATAACTCACGGGGCGATCAGCGTAACCGCATTGGAGATCAACCCCGATCTCGTAGAGCTTGCCAACACGCCCACACAGCGCAGTGACGTTGCGTTACAGTGGGTCATCGGTGACGCGCGCAGTTACGTTGCTCGATCGCGCGACGAGTTCGACGTCATCACGCTCGCGCCTAGCGGCGGACCGGGAACCTCGGCTGCGGGCGTGCACTCCCTGAACCAAGATTTCCTCAACACCGTCGAAGCCTACACGCAGTACCTCGAACGGCTAAGTGATAACGGCGTCCTGTCGGTCACACGCTGGATCGCGATTCCGCCGCGCGAGAACGTGCGAGTGATTCTGACGGCTGTAGAGGCGCTGAGGAGGACGGCCGGAGACGTACTTGATCGTGGCCTCGTGGTGCTCAGGAGTTGGGGAACGGCCACTGTGATGGTCAAACCTTCAGGGTTCAGCCAGAGCGAGATTCAGCACCTGAGGGAATGGGCACGCGAGCGTTTGTTCGACCTGGACTGGTACCCCGGCGTCGAGTCGCCCGCCACACAGTTCAATTATCTTGCAGAACCAACTCTGTACAACGCGGCTGCTGCTGCGGTCTCGGGCAAGGTAGACGCGCAGGCCTTCACGTCAACCTATCCTTTCGACGTCGCGCCGGTACATGACGCAAGGCCCTACCCGCACCATTTCCTGAGACTCTCTTCGCTGCCAGCACTCGTGCGGGTGGGAGCCGGAGAGTGGTTACCGTTCGCGGAGTGGGGTCCGATCGCGCTGGTGGCAACCTTGGTGCAGAGTGTCGTGCTTGCTGCCTTGCTCATGCTGCTCCCTGTAGCGATCCGCATGCGCAAGAAGCAATACCGGCCGCCAATGCGAATACTGGGGTATTTCGCAGCCATAGGACTGGCCTATCTCACCGCCGAGATAGCGGCAATCCAACAGCTCGGCCTGCTACTCGGTCACCCGGTCTATGCGGTGGCCATGGTACTCACGGTATTTCTAATTCTCTCAGGCGCGGGAAGCATCTGGTCCGACCGCCGGGAGCCTGCGACAGGCCGTCCTACTCTGTTTCTGCTGGCATTGACGTTCGCGGTGTACGCAGTCCTGCTGCTGGCAATTGTCCATGCTTTTCAGGGCGCCCCTCTATTCGCACGCGGCGCGGTGGCAGCGCTCGCCCTCGCTCCACCGGCATTCCTCATGGGCATGCCCTTCCCGCTGGGACTCCGTCAGCTCACGGGAGAGAATAGGGTTCACGTTGCGTGGGCATGGGCGGCTAACGGATTCGCTTCAGTGGTGACGGCACCATTGGCAGCATTGGTGGCACTGGGAGCGGGGTCGCAGGTCTTATTCCTGGTGGCGGCAGCGGCGTATGGAGCGGCGGCAGTGCTGAGCAGAATCAGCACCGATTAGAGTTCCTCTGCGACAAGAACTGGGTCACAGCGCTACAACGCTGCGCCTAGCCGTTTTGGCCCGGTCCCGCTGGTAAAAAAGAAGGTCAACTCGGCAAAACACACGATCACGGCACCTTCCCCACGGCCTTAGAGACCGCCCAATCCCTTGGCTAGACAAACCTCTCTGTTAGCGGAGGCTGTTTGCTGGATGAGGGCTATCTGCACGGTCAAGGGCTTCGCGCGGCCACCTCCTGCCAGCTTATCGATCTTTCACTGCGACTCCGAGTCATCCAGATCGCCGGCGCACCGAGCACGCCAACCGGCGGTGGGGGTACCGTCATCGTCGAGGATATCGCGGCGAAGCAGGAAAGGCGCGCGGCCAGCAACCCACAGCCGTTGGTTTCTTCCCGGTCCCGAGAGCTGAACGACGCGTGTTTCGAACACTTCTCCATTCGCAAGACGCACAGTCTCGAAGCGTTCGACGGTCAGCGTGATCCAGGCAACTGGATTTTCGTTCACGGTCTGTGTCGAAGCGTTGAACACCGGTACGCGCACCGATTCCGATTCTTCCAGCTGCAGCCTAGCGATGATTATATCGAGCATGGCGCTGTTGAAGACACCCCGAGGCACCTCAGCATCAAATACAACCGGCTCACCGTCTCGCCGCGTATACGTGCCGCGCAACCGGTCACCGTGTTGGTAGACGGACCATATTCCGCTGCTGCCCGTCTGGTAGCGCGCAATTTGTCCGAGTGTTTCCCTATCGAGGTAATAGATATCGAGCGCCGAGCGCCCAGGAAACTGGACATGCCAGCGCACGAGTAGTGCCGGCTCGTCGGCGGTGTGATCTACGAGATCGATTTCTCGTTCGAAGATTCCCGCTTCGGTCTCACTTCCATTCTGAATTACCACGAACCTCCATGTCGCGCTGTGCGCTTCGATTTCCGCGCCCGCGAGCCTCGGGTCGCCCGGGTAAATTTCAATCGGTTCCTGCGCACCCATTGCTCCGGCGCACAACATCACGATTGCCAGTAGCTCAACCCCTCTTAGAATGATCTTCTTAGTCACCTGAGATTTTCCCTCCCCAAACCCATCGGTTACGAGTTCCTATTCACGAGCGGTCTCCTTCAAGCAGACTGGTAGTGCAGTCGCACAATACCATTCGGATACGATTGGCTCTCGATCAGGTCCAGTTGGTCCAGGTGGCCGCCGGCCGCCAAGAGTGGAATTCCCTCTCCGAGGACCACGGGTATCACAAAAATCATGTAATCGGTGATCAGCCCGCTCGCCCGGAAGGACGTGGCCAGCTTACCACCACCCATGAGCCAGAGCCGCTTCATTCCTTTTGATGTCAGTTCCTCCACGACTTTCGCCGGTTCATCGGACGTGAGTGTCACAGAAGGATCTGCGAGAGGAAGCGATCTGCCGGTGAACACCCAACTGGGTTTGTCCTTGGACGGCCAGGTTTTCTGTTGCAGAGCGAACTCGTAGGTACCCGAACCCATGAGGACTCCATCTACGTCGCGGTACATCTCCGAGAAGCCGTAGTCGTCATCTCCATGGAACGGCGTGAGCCAGTCGACACCACCTTCCGGAGTCGCGATATATCCGTCGACAGTGCACGCTACGTAGTAAGTGATATCCACGGGTGTTCGTCCTTCAGGAGCAATTCTTTTCCGCTATCTTCATTTGGTCTCACACTAGCTGTGGATTCAGGTTAGCGGCAGGCACACTACGCGGTGCCAACAAAACCAAGTGCCATCACCCCTGTCTACTCTGCATCTTGCGGAGATAAATCCAGCCATAAACGGCACCATTGATCGCAACCACCAGAATGCCAAGCGCAATCTGCAAACCCCGCGTCAACTGCGCCGGGTACAGGATGGGAAGCACATAGTGTTCAACAAAGCTCGTGTGATATTCTGCAACGCCAGCCAGCCGGCGGAAGTAGTTCTCCAGCGGGGTCAGCGGACAGATGATTCCGAAGAACTCGATCGCCGCTCCCCAGATCGCTATCGGTAGGTGCACCCATACCAGACGGGGCCAGCGAAGCACCAGCAGTCCGCCCAGAACCACGAACGCGACGAAGCCCATGTGTACCATTACCAGGCCGTCGGCGGTCAGACGATAGAGCATTTAGATAGATAATACGATGAACGGGTTTTCTATAACGTGGTCGCGAGCACCCGATCGAGTTGGCGAAGATGAACAAGATCGTGTCCCGCATAAAGGCGGATCATGTACTCGATGCTTTCCTCTCCCCGTTCCCGATGGACCCCAACGTGCGCCAGTGTCGAGTCATCTAACCCTTCGAGCAGCCGCAAATGACTCTCGCGCAGCACCTCGAACTGCTGGATCGCAGGTTCCAGGTCGGCTTCTTTGTAGCGCAGTGCCGCGGCCCAGGCGTCCTGATCATATCCAGTGATTTCCGCACGATCCTGAGCAATCACAGACCGAAGCCGCCAAGCCCATGCCACCTCAGAGTCTGCCAGATGCTGGATGATCTCGATTGCAGACCATTTGCCCTTTGCCTTCGGGCGCCGCAGCAATTCATCATTGCGACCTTCCACTGCATCGCGCAAACGCCGCGCCGTCTTCTGAAGTATGCGTCGCGGGTCGCTGTCGCCGAGTAACTCCAGGATTGCTGTAGCGTAAGCGCCGGCGTTGCCGATCGCGCCACTAGATAAGTTTGTGAGAACAGACATAAAGCATGTACC
>JAPUKZ010000161.1 GCA_027295405.1 Gammaproteobacteria bacterium | reverse complement strand
AGTATCCCCTGACTCAGGGCGGCTAAAAAACGCGCAGGTTATAGGATGATAGGGCCATTCACAAGATTATGTGGTATTTTTGCCGCCTTTCGTCAGATGCAAGCCATTGATAGTCATGGACATCAGAAATCTTCGGAGGTTTCTCCTGGACCGGGGGGCTGTAAGCCTCTACACCTTATTCATAGCCGGGTACTTCCTCCTGCCTATGGCGACCGGACATCGCCAGCTGTTTTACGTCCTCGTAATGCCCCTGCCACTGCTGCTGTGGCGCGAAATTCTGCAGTTTTATCGGGGTAATACCCTGGTCATTCTGCTGCTGGTTTATGCGGGCTATATGATGATGTCGCTGCTGTGGACCGCCAATTTCGATGCCGCGGAGGCTGGTGCCGCCATTGGGTACAGCCTCGCACTGCTGTCTTTCTGCCTGATCAGTGGTTTTATCTGGATCCAGTATCCGCAGCGAATTGATCTGCTGGCACGCCGGGCCACCTGGCTTGCCGCACCGGTGGCACTGACCTCCATCCTGGTCTGGTACCTCGATAATCCCTTTCCCGCCTCAAGGCTGGAACCGCTGGGCGTGATGCATCACCAGAACAAGGCTGCCTGCGCCTACGGTGTCTTCCTGTTACTGTGCTTCCATTACCTGTTCTCGGCGCAAGGCCGCCGTAACAAGGCCTTGTACACCACCCTTGGCGCGGTGATTCTGGGTCTGATTCTGCTCACCCAGTCACGCACTGCCCTCGCCGGCATGTGCGTGGGCCTGGTGGTCTTGCTGGGCGCCCGCGCCCTGTGGGTTATCGCCCTCGGCCTGGCGGTGAGTTGGTCGCTGTTGGCGATCAATCCGCAGGACTGGGGACACCGGGTAGTAGATTTTTCCTTCCGGCCCGGAATCTGGAAACAGTTGCTAGCCGACATGGATGGCCACTGGTGGTTTGGCAAAGGTTACCTGGTCGATCCCAAAGTGGAAGCCTACGGCATTGTCCACAATCATGCGCACAACGGTTACCTGGCAAGCCTCCGCGACGGCGGCCTGGCCGGACTGGCTTTGATACTGGCTATTCTGGGCCTGGCGGGATTGTGGGCCTTCCGACTTTATCGGCAACGGGGGGAACGTCTCTACCTTGCGCTACTCTTATACGGTATGACTTGCATCAGCATGGACTTCGACCGCCTCCTCGTTCACCCCAAGGAAATGTGGCTATTCTTCTGGCTGCCCATAGCCCTGATCATGGCAGCCTACGCCCACCGAGACGAGCCCGGGTTGATCCGGTATGCGGCCCGACAATCATGAAAAAGCTACTCCCGCTGATACTCTCACTCGCCGCTTTCAGCGCCCAGTCACGCGAGCTGCCCGCCTGGCAACAACTGGAGTTTGAACAACAGGCCCTGTGGGTAAGTGCCCGCTCCAAAATTTCAGTGGCAGCCATCAGCGATGGCGGGGCGCACCCGATATGGCGTTTACACGCCGAAAGTTCAGTGGCCGGCAACCTGGAGAGGGTTGCTGTTGAGTTCGATGCAGACAGCGGCCGGGCGATTTACCGCAGTCGCTTCAGCCAGGGCAAGAATCGCCGCCACAAGGAATACCGGTACCAGAGTGATGCAGTAACGCGCCTGCGCCGCGAGCCGCCCGGGGCCGACTCGACAGAGGCGCCCGCTGACTGGCCGATCACCAGCGAACGTAAGCTGAGCCTGCCGGTCCAGTTCGAGGGGTCGGTGGTTTCCACCCCCTGGTTGTTACTGCTGCTCGCTTGCGATGCACTGGCGCATCCCTACACCGTGGCCCGGTTTATTGTGCACACCGATTTCAATTACTACGAGGTCACCGCCCGCCTGACCGGCACAGAGGAACTTGAGGTCAAAAACCCGGCCGGGACGGTGCCCGCGGCTGGCACCCATCTTGTGAAAGTGGTCGGCTTGCAGATCCGACCGATAAACCCGCTCGCCGACAAGCCCGATTTCATGTTGCTGGGATTGTCCGACGATATCAGTATCCTCTACGACAGCAACAATCACCTGCCTCTGCAGCTGCGCGGTCGGGCACCGAAAATAGGGCGCACCCACATAGACTTGAAGGCCGCCGTGCTGCGGCAGACACAGTTGTGAGTTCTGCTGTTGGATTGATCAGCAATCCCAACAGCGGCCACAATCGTGATCGCTTTGATCGAATCCGTGAGCGTGTCAGTCACTGCTCCCCGGTACACCACCTGGTCACGGATACAGCTGACCAGGTACCTGAAGCACTGTCCCGACTGGCCGAACTGGACATCGCCACACTGGCGATAAACGGGGGTGATGGCACGGCCTCGGCGATCCTTGGGCAATTGCTTGAGAACAGACCGTTTTCCAGACTGCCGCGGATTGTCCTGCTGCCGGGCGGCACCGCCAATATGAACGCGGGTGATGTCGGCGCCAGCGGCCGCCTGGAAGCCGCCGTCGCGCGATTCTGCCAGTGGTGTGAGGGGCCACAGCACACAGCCGGACTGGTCGCGTCGCGGCCACTACTGCGCGTACAACTGCACAACAGTGACCAGCTTCACCACGGCATGTTCCTCGGCGCTGGAGCCGTCACCCAGGGCACGGAATACGCCCATCGGGAAATCCACTCCAGGGGCTTGCGCGATGATTTCAGCCTGGCCCTGGGAACGGCGCGCACCCTCTGGGGCGTGCTGCGTGATGACCCGGAGTTCAACCAGCACGTCACCATCGATCTCTCCCTGGACGGTGGGCCACCGCGCCGGCACGACAGCCTGGTTCTGGTCATCAGCAGCCTGCAGCGGCTGGCCTTTGGTATGCGGCCCTTCTGGGGTACCGGCCCCGGCCACTTGCGCCTGACCGTGATGGAGCAGCACTGCACAAAATTCCTGCGCACCTTTGTCTCCATCGCCCGCGGCAGACCCAACCGCAATGCGGTTCCGCAATCCGGTTACTTCAGTCACAATGCGGAGCGCATCGAGCTCTCGATGAACGGCAGCCTCAATCTCGACGGGGAAATAATCCACGCGGTTGGCAAGGTCGTCGTCAGTGCCACCCCCTGCCTGGAATTTATCAAATTATGAACACCTATCCCGCCGTCGGCGGACCGGACCCGGGCCAGTCTCCCGCCCTGGCGCAGTTGTTGGCAGAGCTGAGGGAACGCCACAATGATGCTGTCGACGGCATCTTGCTGTACGGCTCCTGTTTGCGCAGTGGCGACATTTTCGATGGCCTGCTGGACCTGTACCTGATTTGTGAGGATTACAGCTCAGCCTACGAGAAATGGCACCTGGCGGCTGCCAACTGGTTGCTGCCACCGAATGTTTTTTACGCACAGACCGAATACGATGGGCAGCTCTTGCGCAGCAAGGTGACGGTAATTTCTGGCGATGATTTTCGTCGGGGCTGCTCACGACGCTGGTTCCAATCTTACATCTGGGGGCGTTTCGCCCAGCCCACCCGTATCGTTTACAGCCGCAATCCGGAGATTCACCAGGAACTGGTGGAATGTTTGCAAGAGGCGGTACACACGCTCCTGCTACGGGCCCTGCCGGCGCTGCCGCAAAGCGGCACGCTGGTACAGCTGTGGGAGCAGGCGCTGGCACTCAGCTACAATACCGAATTGCGCACCGAGCGCAGTGACCGCGCAGCGGAGCTGGCACAGAATGCGGCGCAATTCTACGCAACGGTAACCCGTCAACAACTGGATTCGCTTGCCTTCGCGCTGAAAGTGTATGATGACAACGATGAACTACATTACCAGTGCCATGTGCCACAGCATAAGCGTAGAACTGCAGGCCTGGCCTGGTTGTTACGACGCATCCAGGGAAAGACGCTTTCGATACTGCGGCTGGTAAAAGCGCTGTTCACCTTCGAGGGTGGACTGGA